>CAYGNS010000021.1:0-11393 GCA_964351295.1 uncultured Gammaproteobacteria bacterium | reverse complement strand
GGATTGGCGTTTAGCCCCCTCGTTTGAAGAGCCGGCTATCACGGATCTTGCGTTTATCAGGTTTGCCCTGATCAATGTCTACGCGAGGCTGAAGCGCGAGCTGCGCTAACCGTTTTTGCCGCATTTCGATACTTTCAGCCGTTTCGCTATAGAGTAATTGCGCAATTTTGGCCGAACCGCGTTTGGCACTCAAGTCGAGCACGTTAACTTGCATAATATCGGCGCCCCGTTTTATCTGCACAATGTCGCCTACTCTCACAAGGGTCGACGGCTTGACGGTGGCGCGATTAATGCTAATTTGCGAACTATTGAGTGCTTTGATGGCCAGTTGCCGAGTTTTATAAAAACGCGCTGCCCATAACCACTTGTCAATTCGAAGGCTGGATTCAGTTGAATTCATTCGTGAATTTTGGTTAAAAGGCTTAAAAAATGGATTAAATGGCCGCTATTCGAGTAATTTGACACAAAAATGCCACAAAATCGGCGTAAGTTTATCGTACAATCTCAGTTAGAAAATGGTTTTAACAGATTGTTTTTAAAAAGCTGTTTAGGTTGCCAGTTAATAGAATTTGGCTTTTTAGACAACTTTTAAACATTTCTTTAGACAAGTTTTAAACAATTCACGTTTATTTTCTTAGGCACTAAGCGTAACAAGCATACACAATGAAAGGGCAAGCGAGTTTGGCAGTTTTGATGGATGCAGTTGGAGACAACTGGAGCTTTTCGCCCTGTTCAAACAAAGTAGTGCTCAGTGATGTCTTCGGTCGGCGTTCAGATTTACAGCAATATGCTTTAAACGTTGGCAAGGTCTTTTTAAACGTCGGTAAGGCCTTTTTAAACGTCGGTAAGGCCTTTATTGTTATTGTGGCCATGGTGTTTTCGACGGGTGCTTACGCGCAATCGAGCTCTGACGGTCATTTGCTGGGCGCCAAGCCTAGCCTGTTATGGTTGTCGGATGACGTTAATGTGGCTGTTATGGATGGCCTTGAGTACGACTCCTTTCTAGGTTCGGGAGAACTTTGGAATGATCAATGGGGTGTTAGCGCTAAGCTCCTTGAAAATCGAGATGATGATGTCTTTGGTTTACCAACCGACAGCGAATACTTCAACTTTGATGTAAAACGTCGCTTTGGTTCTAAAGATCGCTCTAATTTAGAATTAGGGCTAGGCTGGCAAGAGTTCAATATCAATGAGCAGTTGCAAGCGAGCGGCCCCAAAGTCTCCCTGTCGGGTCGATATAGTTTTACTAGCACCATTCAATTGTATGGCGAAACTGCTTATTTTCCAGAGTTGGAAGAACAGATCAGCGATCTGAGCACAAGCGGCTTTGAAGTTGAAGCGGGTGTGTTGTACCAGCCTATCCCCAGTGTTTCATTGAAAGCGGGTTACCGAAAGTTCTCAATCAGCTTGGATGATCCCATTGTAGAAGATCTCAGTTCTAGCTCGGGCTTCTTACTGGGCACAGACTTAAGCTTCTAAACTTCTTGCTGATTGCTCGCGCGCCCTGCGCAATATAGAGCAATTATTTCACTCAGTTGTTGGCCGCCACCATCCGCAAACGCGAGAATGCGTTCGATTGTGTCTGGCTGCTGATCCGCTTCGCCAGTCGCCATATTGGTAATCGTGCACAAGCCGACCGTTTCAAGACCAAGGTAGCGACTCATTATAACTTCGTTGACGGTCGACATCCCCACCACGTCTGCACCAAGACTCGCTAGCATGCGACGCTCCGCTGAGGTTTCAAGAGATGGCCCTTTAATGCCAGCGTAGATGCAGGGCTTGAGCGCAATATGGGCCTGCGTTGCAATCTGCGCAAGATGCTGGTTGAGTTTGGGGTTGTACGCGTCTGACATATCTACAAATGGGTGCTCAAGCTGCCAATACTTGGCGAGCGCGGCTGGCACGTTGATCAAGGGGTTTTCACCGGTAAGATTGAGGTGATCATTAATCATCACTATCTCACCTGGATTGAACGAGCTGCGCAACGCGCCGGCGGCATTATTGAAAAACATTGTGGTACAGCCGAGCAGTTTTGCCAAAATTACTTGCTGGCAGATGGTGTACGCGCTGTGTCCTTCGTACAAGTGTAATCTGCCGGCAAAGACCACCACCTTGCGGCCCTTTATCGTACCCATAATCACCTCACCGCGATGACTCAGAGCACTCGGCAATGCCGAGTTGAAAACCTCTTTGTAGGAATACCGACTGGGCTGTTCAAGCAACTGGTCTAAGCTATGAGATTGACCTGTGCCAAGTTGAACCGCGAGTTCGGGTTGCATAATCGCACTAAGCTTTTGGGCCGAGTCGAGTAGATGCTCAAATGTTGTAGTCACAATTGCTAGGCTAATGAGTGGTGTGACCCTAGATACAGGGTGCAGATGGATTGAATGATTGGGGTAGGGCATAATCGCCCACTGATCGTTATTTTGCCTCACTTTACGCATTTGCGCGAAGTTAAACGGATTTACCTTGCATGTCGCTAGCTCAGAATAGAATCTCCCAAGACGTCTTACAGGCAGTGCGTGAGTACCAACCGCGCAAAAAGAGCCAAGCCAGCCGGATTAAGGCCGCGGTTTGCATGATTTTACGCGAGGGCACCCAAGGTACTGAAATATTGCTCATGCAGCGCGCACACCACAAGAATGATCCGTGGTCGGGGCAGATGGGTTTTCCAGGCGGTAAAATTGAAGAAACCGATGCGGGCCCCAAAGAGGCCGCCATGCGCGAGACGTTGGAAGAGGTAGGCTTGGCACTGTCGGACTCCGAGTATGTTGGCCAACTCAACGATATTTATGGTTTTAAGTTAGACGATGTTTATGTGGCCCACATCTCGACCTTTGTATTTTGGTTGGAGCAACCGGCCATTATTGTGCCTAACTACGAAGTAGGAGATACGGTCTGGTTGCCTTTGGCGTGCCTAGATGACCCTGACTATTACATGTTGTACGAGTCGCCTCGCCTTGGCATGCCAGACATGCCTGCGGTGCGTATTGATTTAACCAAGCAACAAATATTGTGGGGGCTTACATTGCGCATAATTGTGCATTTTTTAGATTTGATTGACCATCCGATGGGCGTTTTCGACCCGCAGATTCGCGAGCGTATTCGGCAGATCGAACGTGATGAACACTAGCGTGCGGCCAGTGTCGGATTCGGATCGCGCTACACCAAAATCAGAATTGTTGTAAACTTACATCGCACAAAAAATAAGGAGAAGCTAATGTCAGTCTACGATTATCAAGCTACTTTTAGAACCAACGAAGAAGTGGATCTGTCGTTGTTTAAAGGAAAGGTATTGTTGATTGTAAATACCGCCAGCAAATGTAAGTTCACTCCGCAGTTTAAGGGCTTGGAGCTATTAAATCGCAAATATAATTCGCATGGATTTCAGGTGTTAGGCTTTCCGTGTAATCAGTTTGCCAATCAAGACCCAGCTGACGACGAGACGATCAAAGGGTTTTGCCGCAAGAACTACGGCGTAACTTTCCCAGTTTTTTCACGCATTGATGTAAATGGCGACAATGCGCATCCTTTGTACAATTATTTAAAAAGTGAAGCGCGTGGCGTACTGTGGTCTAAGCGTATTAAGTGGAACTTTACCAAGTTTTTAGTGGATCACGAGGGCAACGTGGTGCGCCGTTATGCGCCTATGACCAAGCCCAGCAAATTGATTGCTGATATCGAAAAGCAGCTTCGCAAAGTGCCCTTTTAGTGGCTGTTTACAGCTTACCTTGCCCGCGGTGATTAGCTAATTGATTACCTCGCTGTTTTTAATTTTTGTCGGTGCGGCATTGTTTGCGACGGCCGCATTGTTCGCGCGGCAGTCTTTAATCATCGGGTATATTGCGCTTGGGGTGTTTTTAGGCCCTTGGGGCATGGCGTGGGTGCCTGATACCAAGCTCATTGAAGACATCTCCAATATAGGGATTATCTTTTTGCTGTTCTTGCTCGGCCTGAGCTTAAGCCCGCGCAAGCTCATGGTGCTGCTGCGCCAAACCACTATAGTCACTATTCTTACGTCGTGCGTGTTTGCCGCCGTTGGTTATGCGATTGCCTTGTTCGCAGGGTTCGACTCAGGGAACGCGGTAGTCGTGGGCGTGGCTTGTATGTTTTCGTCCACTATTATTGGTTTGAAACTGCTGCCCACCACCGTGTTGCATCATCGGCATACCGGCGAAGTTATGATCAGTGTTTTGCTGCTGCAGGACATGATTGCGATTGTGGTACTTTTAGCCTTCAAAGCGGCCTCGAGTGCAGAACCTATTGCCACGGAATTAGCGAAGTTAGCTGTGTTATTACCTGCCTTAATTGGTGTGGCTTGGTTCATTAAGCGGTTTGTGTTTATCAAGCTCTTGCAGTTGTTTGATCGCATTCAAGAATACGTATTTTTACTTGCGATTGCGTGGTGCTTGGGCATAGCCGAGCTGGCGCATTACATTGGTTTTTCGCATGAGACCGGCGCGTTTATAGCGGGCATCACGGTTGCTACTAGCCCCATCGCATTGTTTATATCCGAAAGCCTGAAACCATTACGCGATTTCTTTTTGGTGCTGTTTTTCTTCGCGCTCGGCGCTAGTCTTAACGTGTCGGCACTTGGCTTGATATGGCTGCCAGCTGTGATACTTGGCCTCGTAATGTTGGTGTTAAAGCCTGTGGTTTTTCGTTTTGCTTTATCGAATGTGTCAGAGAGTAATCGACTGAGTTGGGAGACGGGTTTCCGTCTTGGGCAAATGAGCGAGTTCTCGCTGCTGATTGTATTTGTTGCGCTGCAGAGCGCGCTCATCGATCCCCTGACGGCTGATTTCGTGCAGCTGGCAACCATTGTCACGTTTATAGGTTCAACGTATTCAATCGTGTTGCGTTACCCCACGCCCGTAGCGGTGTCGGAGCGTTTGCGCCGCGATTAGGCAATTCATTTAGTGTCGCTGCAGGCAGAGTAAAGTATGAGGCATGTGATTTTAGGTTGTGGAGACATTGGTCGCCGTATTGCTCTGGAACTTAAAGCGCAGGGCATCGCTGCAGAGCAAATTGTGCCCTTTGTGAATTCGCCTAAGAGCTACGAGCTAGCCCAGAGCTTAGGCCTAACGCCCCACTATTTTGAGCTGGATATTGTTCAAAGCGAGGCCCTTAATACCGATCGCGCTAAAGGTAGTTCAGACAACGAGCTCACGGATTTACAGATTGCGCTCCTGAATAACAGTTTGGTTTACTACACCGTCGCGCCCCAACGCAGTGGGCAGCAGGATCTACGCTCTAGGGCGCTCATCGAGCAATTTAAGCGGTTTAACATTATCCCTAATAAGCTGGTTTTGATTAGTACCACGGGCGTGTATGGAGATGCCAAAGGGCAGTGGGTGGACGAGAGCTGTACGCTGAACCCCAGCACTGATCGCGCTCAACGGCGCTATGACTCAGAAGTTCAATGGCAACGGTTTATGCAAGGGCTAGCGCGGCCGCTTGTCGTGCTGCGGGTGCCTGGTATTTATGCAAACTCGCGCTTACCGATTGCGCGCGTACGCCAAGCCACCCCGGTGGTGCGCAGTGCCGAAAGCGGTTTTACCAATCGAATCCATGCCGATGATTTGGCCGCTATTTGTGTTAAAGCGAGTCAGCACTGCCACGAGTCGACGGTGATGAATGCCACCGACGGCAAACCTGGATCGATTACCGAATATTTGCAGGCGGTTGCCGCCTTCTTAGGCGAGCCGCCCTTACCTGAAATTAGCCTTGAACAAGCGCAAAAAGAGCTTAGCGAGGGGATGTTGAGTTACTTGTCGGAGTCACGCAAGATTAGCAACGCGAAAATGTGTAAAGAGTTGGAGTATGAATTGCGCTATCCCGATTTTCGACAGGGCCTGCAATTTTAAAAAGAAGGCATACCAAACGGTATGCCTTCCAAGTTAGACCATTATTCGCAATGAAAATGGTCCTTATGCGGATAGCAGTAGCGACGATCAATTCTATACCTTGAGTAGCCCCGATCGGGGCAGATGGTATAACTTTGAGGGTAGCTGTGCTGATACGGCTTACCGTAATAAGGCCGATCTATATAGCCATGCTGATTGTATCTGCGGCGTTGATTGCCGCGATAGTCATCGTAATAGCGATTAGAGCGATACTTATAGCGGTCGGAATGTCTATACCGTTTGGAATAGCCATGGCGAGCATAATGATCGTCATGATAGCCAAGGCTAAAACCGGGTACGTCAATATAGACACTGCCGTTCGCAAAAACGGGGCTGGAAAGGCACATGATTGCCGCACCTAATGCAATAACCCCTAGGGTGGATTTAATAAGTTGCATAAAGACTTACTCCTGGAGCCGTAGATTTGACTCCAAGCTTAGAATATCGTTTACAAGATTAACCCTAACTGAACCAGTCCAAGCATCGATGAGCAAAGCCACAGCCCCGACATCTATCGTGATTCTTACTGGCGCAGGAATATCTGCAGAGTCCGGCATAAAAACGTTTCGGGCGAGCGACGGGCTATGGGAAGAACATCGTATTGAAGACGTTGCTACGCCAGAAGGCTTCGCGCGAGATCCATTGCTGGTGAATCGTTTTTACAACGAGCGTCGTCAACCGATTTTAGAGGGGCGCGTAAAGCCTAATCCTGCGCACTTTGCGCTCGCGAAATTAGAGGCTGCTCTGGTTGGCGATCTGCTGCTAGTGACACAGAATATCGATAATCTGCACGAACAAGCGGGTTCGCAGAATGTGGTGCATATGCACGGTGAAATTTTAAAAATGCACTGCACTCACACGCAGCAAGTATTTACGTGTGTCGCGCCTATTGAGCCCCATTCGCGTTGCGCTTGCTGTGGTCTTGAGGGCACGCTAAGGCCGCACATCGTTTGGTTTGGTGAAATGCCGCTGCAAATGGACGAGATCTATTCGGCTTTGTCGCGCTGTGATCTGTTTGAGGCCATTGGTACTTCAGGCAATGTGTATCCAGCGGCTGGATTTGTGCAAGCCGCAAACGCCGCCGGCGCGCGCACCCTAGAAATTAATCTTGAGAGTTCGCAGGTAAGCGATCAATTTAGCGAACATTTAGTTGGGCCGGCGGGCGTAACGGTGCCGCGTTGGGTGGATTCTCTCTTTCAGGTGGAAGTCTAGTTTGATCCACTAAATCGAGCGCACGGCGAGAATTAAAAGAGCGCCCGCAGGCTACCTTGTTTGTGCAAAGTCATCACCATATCTCTGGAAGATATTTTGCGTAGTACAAGGGCATTACCACATTGGTTCGTTCTAATTTAGAAGAGCCTTGAGTTCCTGTAAGTTTGAAGGTCGTTTTAGGCTGGCACTTGTTGATATAGGACTGAAGGGATTTGGAGCGCGTGCGTTTGCCGCTTTTAACTTCTATTGGCACAATCAGCCCTTGGTCGTTGGCTACAATAAACTCAATTTCTGCCCGAGCGTCGTGCCATGAAAAACTCGGGTCAATACCCATGGCAACCAATTCCTGTTGCACGAAGTTTTCAGCAATATAGCCCTTGTACTCATATCGCTGCTGCTTAATTTCCTTTAAGCCGGTGCCGAGCATGTGGTTTAGTAAGCCTACATCAAAAAGAAAGAGTTTTATCTTATTGTCCTTCTTATACGCAGCGAGAGGTGTTTTCGGTGTGCCCTCGATTGGGTAGTTTGCGAGGGCAATGCGGCAACGAAGCAGCCAATGAATAGCGGTTTCAAAGTCACTATAGCGCGATTTATGCGAATACACATTTTTGAATTTGAAGCGTTTAACAGATTCGTCTAGCTGAACCGATAGTTGCGCCGGGATACTATTAAAAACAGCCTCGATGAGTTGAGCATCGATTTTGCCTGAGTATTTGCCAAAGTCTCGCCGATAACCCTCCACCAAATCTGAGTGGATTTTTGTAACCCTTTCACTCCGCTCTAATATGCTGGTTTCATTGCTTTCAAACCAGGTTGCTACGGCTTCGGGCATTCCGCCGATAAAGTAGTAATCTGTGAGCGTGTCTAACAGTCTAGTGTGAGCCGCGGCTGAATTTGCTTGAGCCTCATACGCGTTGATCAATCCCTTATCATTAGATGCTTTGAGAAACTCATGAAAAGTGAGGGGGTGAAGGTAGTATTGCTCAACTTTGCCTACCGGAAAGCTGTTCAGTAGACCAATGTTCGACCCGCTCGCTGCCACAAAAAAGGTAGGTGCTTTTTCCGCAAAGTACTTTAGTGATGTGACTGCGCGTTCGCATTCACCGATTTCATCAAGGATTAGTAAGTCTGTCTTAGGGTTGAATGTCTGACCTGTAACGAGTTCAATTTTAGTCAGGATGTCCTGAGGTGATAATGAGTCGTCGAAAGCCTCTTTGACGGCTGGGTTTTCTAAAAAGTCGAGATGTAGAACGTTGGGGAACTCTTTACCAAAAAGCTCTTTTAAGAGGTAGGTCTTGCCGGTTTGTCGAGCACCATCGATCATCAAAGGTTTGCGGCGGACTTGGCTTTTCCAAGCGATCAGAGACACTAACAAATTACGCTGCATTTTATGCTTCCGTAAGAGAGTTAAAAGTGGATTGCAAAGCCAATTCTACATTTTTATGCGCATAAAAGTGTCCAAAATTGCATTTTTATGCGCATAAAAATGTAGTCTGAAGACATAGGCTATAAAAACTCAATTCCCGAGCTTGAGTGCCCTACGATAAATAATAAAGACTGAACAGCATATATTTGGCATGTTTATTGCTAAGTAAAAGCATGACAGTGACCCAACCGTTTTCTCATGCCATGCTATTAAATGATCAACGACCAGAATATTCTCCGTCATTTTCGCCGATTGAGTTCGCTAAGGCGCAGCCGCAAGTAGTTAATTCCGTCTATGTCGCGGCACAAGAACAGGCACCGCAAACAGATGTGGCTGCCGCACAACACAAGCTCCTAGTGATGCAGGATGCTGTGATGCAGTGTGGTGAGACGCTGCCAACGAGCGCGCAGCAGATCTTGCTTGAGGTGGTGTCACCGTCTAGCTGTTATGCGGATTTGCAAGCGCGAGTTGAGTCGATGCAACCCGATTGCCTGCTGCTGATGTTAGCAAGCGTCGACGCACGGTGGCTGTCTTGGATCGAAAAACTTCATTCCGAGCGGCCAATGCCCATTATATTGTGGGTGGCGGCACATTCAGACACTATTCTGCATGCCGCGCATGCTGCTGGGGTTAGTGGTTATTGGGTAGGGGCGGCGGCTTATGCCAATTTGGTGCCTAATTTGGCTTTCGCTTGTGCGCAGCACGCGCAGCGGCAAGCCCTCGAAAAGCGCATTAGAATGACCCAAAAACGGTTAGACGAGCGAAAATGGATCGAGAAAGCGAAGGGCTTGATCATGCAGCAAAACCAGTTGACCGAGCAAGAGGCCTTCGCGCAGTTGCGCAGCTCAGCCATGCGCCAGGGCATTACATTGGGTGAGATCGCGCAGCGAGTAATTAATGTCTTTGAAAATTATGGTTAAGAAGGCGTTGGCTTGATTCGCTCAGATCGGCAGTATAATCCGGAGCGAATGAGCAACTAAACATGCATGCGCTGCACATCTATAGCGCATGCCTTCCTGCGTTTGCTCCAATCTGGTGCAAACGCAAATAGCTAGTTTGGCAGCGGGGAGGCGGGCGTTGTGGTTTGGCTAGATGAGGTACTCGGCAAGCACAGGCGTGTGATCCGATGGCCGCTCGTGTTTGCGTGGCGTCTCGTCAATCCAGCAGCGGTCACTCGTATCCAATAGCGCAGCCGAGCTGAGAATTAAATCGATTCTTAAACCAGCATTTGCTCGATACCCTGCACCGCGGTAATCCCACCATGAGAAGTGCTCGCCTTGCGGCTGATGCTTGCGATAGGTGTCGTACAAGCCCTCGGCCATTAAGGTTTGCAGCATCAAGCGCTCCGTATCGCTGCAATGAATTTTACCGCGCCAAGCAATGGGATCGTGTACGTCGAGGTCGGTTGGCGTAATATTGAAATCGCCCACTAGCACCGTGTGCGCATGCTCGGCTAACGTGCTTCTTAGCGTTTTGCGCAGTGCGGCAAACCAGCGTTGCTTGTAAACGAACTTGTCGGAATCTAAGGCTTGTCCGTTCGGAACATAAACGTTTACCACGCGGATAGTGTTGCCGCTTGCTGTCGCAATATCAGCAGCGATGTAGCGGCTTTGCTCGTCTGCATAGTCTGTCAGTGCGGTACTGACATTTTGCGCTGGTTGTTTACTGAGTATCGCCACGCCGTTGTACGTCTTTTGGCCGAGCACCACACAAGAATATCCAACCTCCGCCAACGCGGCGTGCGGGAAATCGTCCTCGGTCATTTTTATTTCTTGCAAACACAGCGCATCCGGTTCATGTTCCTGCAGCCAAGCCACCACCTGCTCTTCGCGAACGCGCAGGGAGTTAACGTTCCAAGTGGCGACGGCAAAGCGGTTGGTGCTTTCTGCTTCTGAACTCATGATAATCTCAGGTAATGGCCGATGCGCAGAGTATGCGCTCGTTCTCAGGCTGCTGCTTTATTGGCAAGTATGCCAGATTGTTGCAGCAAGGGCTCTATGCGTGGAGGGCGGCCTCTAAAGTCCACAAACATTTGCGCCGCATCCACTACTCCGCCGCGTTCTAGTATCGTCTGACGGAAGCGCTCGCCCGTTGCGCGGTCAAATAAGCCATCTTCCAAAAATGCATCAAAGGCATCGGCGCTGAGCACTTCGGCCCACTTGTAACTGTAATAGCCCGCTGCGTATCCCCCTGCAAAGATATGTCCAAAGCTGTTTGGTAAACGGTTACTGGCGGGCGGAAAAACAATGGCCACTTCTTTGCGTGCTTGTTCGAGTACGCTTTGCACCCAATTGTCTGGGGTGTCGGGGGCATTGCTTTGGGTGTGCACGCGGATGTCGAATAGGGCTAATTCAAGTTGGCGTAACGTAAATAAGCCGCTGTGAAAATTTTTTGCGGCACGCATTTTTTCGAGTAGTGCATCGGGAAGCGGGTCGCCCGTTTCGACATGCGCCGAAATCAGTCGCATACTGTCTGCTTGCCAACACCAGTTCTCTAGGAATTGACTGGGTAACTCAACCGCGTCCCATGCCACACCATTAATGCCTGCTACGCTCATTTCATCCACTTTGCTCAAAAGATGATGTAGCGTATGGCCAAATTCATGAAACAGCGTTTCCACCTCCTCATGCGCCAGCAAAGCGGGTTGGTCGCCAATGGGCGGTGCAAAATTACAAATTAAATAGGCGCTCGGAATCTGCACGGAGCCGTCTACGCGCCGACGATGCAGACAAGTATCCATCCAAGCACCACCACGTTTACCTTTGCGCACGTACAGATCGGTGTAGAGCCCGCCAATGATGGCTGCGTTTTCATCCGCCGTGCCGCCCTTCAGCTCTATCATCGGCACG
>CAYGNS010000020.1:8357-11729 GCA_964351295.1 uncultured Gammaproteobacteria bacterium | reverse complement strand
CTCTTCAATCAGGAGCTGGTTGCCCTCTTGCGCGAGCGCGAGTTCAGCACGCACATCGCCGGGATCGGCGGTTAACGCGTCCAACCGTTGTTGCAGTTGGCTCAGTTTATTTTTGGCCGGCTCCGAGTTACTGATAAACCGTGTGAGCACATAGCCGATTTCACCACGCGCCGTTTGCACTTGACTGTGCCCGTTGCCCGCATCGTTATCCAACACCTCGAGCGGTGTACCGCTGCGCAAGGGACGAATAATCTTGTTTTGCACGCTCGGCCCGGCTCTGAACATAATCTCAAAGTCGTCAGTCACGTAGTTGGTTTGCGCTAACGTAAGACTGCTAAATAGCGCACACAGGGTTGCGCTAACAACCGTCTTCAACGAAATTTGCATCATAGTAATTAGCTCTTATTCGATTACGCTGCAACTCAGCGATGGGGCACTAGTCTAACCCTAACTCTTTAAGCTTGCGCGTTAAAGTATTGCGCCCCCAACCCAACAACTTAGCTGCATTTTGCCTATGCCCATCAGTGTGTTCAAGTGCTAGAGCTAAAAGGGTTCGCTCGAATTGCTGGGTCAGTTCCGGCAAAATATCTTGTTTGCCCAGCATTACTCGCGACTGAGCGTGCTGCGCGAGTGCTTGTTGCCAATCGCTAATTTTTACTTCGGGTACAAAGCCCGTGATCTCCTTAGGCAGATCTTCTAAGGTTACTTTATTCGCGGGCGCCATCACCGTTATCCAGCGACAAATATTTTCGAGCTGCCGCACATTGCCCGGCCATTCGTAGGCCTTTAAGCAATTAAGCGCCTCAGGTGTGAGCACTTTGCGCTCTACCTGCAACTCGCGTGCACACTCTTTTAAAAAGCGTTCGGCTAACAGCGGCACGTCTTGGGATCGTTCAGACAACGAAGGCAAATTAATGCGAATTACGTTGAGTCGATGATAAAGGTCCTCGCGAAAATGCCCCTGCTCCACTTGGCGCTCTAAATTTCGATTGGTCGCCGCCAGTACCCGCACATCAACGTCAACCAGTTGACGCCCCCCTACTCGATAAAAGCGCCGATCGGATAACACACGCAGCAACCGCGTTTGCAACTCGGCGGGCATCTCGCCAATTTCGTCCAGGAAAAGCGTGCCGCCTTGCGCTTGCTCAAATCGGCCAAGGCGTTGTGCTTGCGCACCCGTGAACGCACCCTTTTCGTGACCGAACAATTCTGACTCTAACAGCTCGGCCGGAATAGCGGCAATATTGATGGCCACAAAAGGACGTTGCGCGCGTGGACTGTGCTGATGTAAGGCATTGGCTACGAGCTCCTTACCAGTACCCGATTGACCACAAATCATCACATTAATATTGGAGCGGGCGAGTCGACCAATCGCGCGAAACACCTCTTGCATCGCGGGGGCTTCGCCAATAATTTCGACCTCGGGCGGTCCAGCGTCAACGTTTGCCGCGCTATCGAGCGTGCCCTGGCTGGGTTCAACCGCGCGGCGTACTAAGCGCACCGCCTCGTCTAGATCGAACGGTTTGGGCAAATATTCAAACGCACCGCTTTCGTACGATGCCAAGGCACTGTCTAGATCGGTATGCGCCGTCATGACGATGCACGGCACTTCTTGATGCGTTTCTTTTAACCGCTTAGCTAATTCTAAACCACTCATCCCCGGCATGCGGATATCGGTCATCAGCACATCGGGCTTTTTGGTTGCGAGCGCCTGCAGCACTTCTTCAGCGTCAGCAAACTCTACTACGTCAAAACCGTCGGAATCGAGCGCTTTGGAGAGCACCCAACGAATGGATGAATCGTCATCCACCACCCAAACTTTACTCATGCAATCCTCCCGACAGATCATCTACTGGGTCTATTTTGGTGGACAGATAAGGCAAGCTAATCGAAAAGCAGGTTTTACCGTGAAAGTCCTCTAGCTGCACAATACCCTTGTGGCGCTGCACAATCTCTTGAGTGATCGACAACCCTAGACCCGAACCGTTTGGACGGCTCGTTATGAGCGGGTCAAACAATATGTCATGCAATTCAGTAGGCACGCCATCGCCCGCATCCCATATTTTTATATTGAGACCTTGACGATACGTTTCTCGATTGATCGTTACAAAGCGATCGAACTCTGTGTGAACACCAATCACTGTTGTCTCCTTACCTTCTTGTGCTTCCACTGCATTGCCCACAATGTTCAAAGCCGCTTGAATCATTTGTTCGCGATCCACGCTAATTTCTGGCAATGCAGGGTCGTAATTTCTATGAATCACGAGTTCGTGCGGCGACTTTACGCTTACCAGATGCAGTACGTGTTCGAGCACCTCGTGAATGTTCAACAAGGTTGGTTTTAGTTGCTCACGTGACCCCATCACCCGATCAACCAGGCGTGTTAAGCGATCCGCTTCTTTGATTAGAATCCCTGTGAGCTGGCGCCTAGACTCATCTTTTATTTCTCGGTCCAACAGTTGTGCTGCGCCACGGATACCACCCAAAGGGTTTTTGATTTCGTGGGCAAGCCCACGCATCATCAGGCGAAACGATTGTTGTCGTTCAACCTGATTTTTCTCGCGCATAAATCGCGAGATTCGATTAATACTGTTGATTTCAATCAGAACCACGGGCTCGCTTTCAGCGAGTTGCTGACCATTTTTCGGCTTATGGCCGTCGCTCAATACGCACTGCAATGTAAGATCAACGAGTGATTCCTTTTGATCAATCTCTAACGCTACTTCGCGCAGAGTAAAGTGGGCATTGTTCGTAAAACACTGATCAATGTAAGAACTGATTTTGTCGACTGGCACAACATCAGATAAAGGCTGCCCCAGCAGATAACGTCTACTTTTTGCGAACAGGGTCTCGGCCGCTACATTCACCCTCTGCACGATCTGCTGACGATCCACCACAATCAAGGAGCTGTCTAAGTTCTCGATTAAGGTTTCTGGGTTCATTGCTTGTTGAATAGTCAGTTAGGTTTAAAAAGTTGGAGGAAAAGGCCAACAGTGTCTTTGTACGAGCGGTGAATACTTATTGGCGGCAACATTGCACCAAAATAGTGCGCACCTCTGCAAAAAAACGCCCCGACGAGTCGAGGCGTTTTTTAGTGCAATTAGCAGCTGTAAGACATTTGAAACTCAATAGGATGAGTACTCATGCGCAACGCATCTACTTCGGTACGCTTAAGCTCCAAGTAACCATCAATGGCTTCGTCAGTGAACACGCCACCGGCTTTCAAGAACTCGCGATCCGCATCCAACGCGGCCAAAGCGTAATCCAATCCGGGTGCTACCGTTGGAATCTTAGCTTGCTCAGCAGGAGGCAAATCGTACAAATCTTCGTCGGCCGCTTCGCCTGGATGAATCTTGTTTTGAATTCCATCAA
>CAYGNS010000020.1:0-8347 GCA_964351295.1 uncultured Gammaproteobacteria bacterium | reverse complement strand
CCATCAAGACCTGCCATCAACATCGCGGCAAACGCCAAGTAAGGGTTAGCCGTTGAATCTGGAAAGCGAATTTCGATGCGTCGGCCTTTTGGGTTCGAAACATATGGAATTCGGCAAGACGCTGAACGATTGCGCGCTGAATACGCTAACAATACCGGCGCTTCGAAGCCAGGGACTAAACGCTTATAACTGTTGGTCGATGCATTAGTAAAGGCGTTGAGAGCACGTGCATGCTTAAATATTCCGCCAATGTAGTACAGAGCCAAGTCGCTCAAGCCACCATAACCGTCGCCTGCAAACATGTTTTGTCCGCCTTTAAAAATCGACTGATGCACATGCATGCCCGAGCCATTATCACCCACGATTGGTTTAGGCATAAACGTAGCTGTTTTACCAAACATGTGCGCGGTGTTGTGTACTGCGTACTTAAAGATCTGTACTTCGTCGGCCTTTTTAGTAAGCGTGTTGAAAATGGTGCCGATTTCGCATTGGCCCGCAGTCGCCACCTCATGGTGATGCACTTCGGTCGGTACGCCCATCGCTTCAGCAGATTGGCACATTGCCGCGCGCAAATCGTGCAATGAATCTACTGGAGGAACTGGGAAGTAACCACCTTTTAGGCCAGGACGGTGCGCCATGTTGCCGCTTTCATACGGTTTTTCAGAGTTCCAAAAGGCTTCAGTTGAGTCGATCTCGTAAAACGCGCCGCGCGGCTCAGTAGAATAGCGCACATCGTCGAATACGAAAAATTCGTTCTCTGGGCCAAAGTAAGACGCGTCGCCGATACCCGTCTCTTTCAGGTATTGCTCAGCCCGCTTAGCGATTGAGCGCGGGTCGCGCACATAGCCTTCCATGGTCGCTGGTTCAATGATATCGCAGCGAATGTTTAAGGTTTTATCGTGAAAAAACGGGTCCAGCACCGCTGTTGCGGCTTCAGGCATCAAGATCATGTCAGACTCGTTAATGCCTTTCCAACCGGCCACTGAAGAGCCATCAAACATTTTGCCGTCTTTGAACGTGTCTTCGTCAACAACGCTCGTAGGCACGGTTACGTGTTGCTCCTTGCCGCGTGTATCGGTAAAACGGAAATCGATGTACTTGATGTCCTCGTCTTTAATTCGTTTTAGTACGTCTTTCGCTGACATTACTCTTACCTCTTTTGTCTATGTGTGAGTGTCTGTGTATTTATTAACTAGCTCAGCATACGTCATGCGCATGCCCAGCGAGCGATTACCATCTACAAGTTGCTAAAGTTGAACAACCATCTCAACCTTTGCTGTATCACTTATCGCAATGTCAAAAAGTCATTGGCCACTGGTCGCTTGTTGGCTAAGTGATCACCGCAATCGGGTCGCAAGCGTTAAAAGTAGCGGCGGTAGCGATACCGTCGGTTAAGACAATAAGCGTTTTACCTGAAGCAATTAGCGTGCCAATTCCAAAATATTAGCGAAAATGTTCAAAATAAGGCTTAACGGCGGGTTTTAGCGCCCTATAAAACAGCAAGCCAGCAGTTTGTGCATCATTATAGGCACTATTGTTGTGCAATTCCCCATAAGTTGCACCACGTTAGTGCATTTCTTAGGATTTTATGGTTTTTTCTTGATTATCCTAAATCGGAATTTGCATTGTCTCCTTAACGGTTTCCATCACGGCGATGCTCGTTGAGCCTTGCACGCCTTTTACTGTAAGCAAATGGTTTTCTAGAAAATCACGATACGCGCCCATGTCTTTCACGCGTGCTTTAACTAAAAAGTCAAAATGGCCAGTCACAAGGTGGCACTCCTGCACTTGCGGTAGCGCTTTTATCGCATCTCGGAATATCGAGAAACTGTGCTGGCCTGTGCGGCTCAAGCTTATTTGCACATAAACGATTAAGCCCGTGTCGAGCTTTTGCGAATCTAGATTGGCCGAGTAACCTTTTATAAAACCGAGGCCTTCAAGCTTGCGTACGCGTTCGATACAGGGCGTGGTGGTTAGACCAACTTGCTTACCCAGATCGGTATAAGTAAGCCGACCATCCTTTTGCAGTGCTCTTAAGATTTTGCGATCGTAATTGTCGAGCATTTGATTTCACCCATTTAGTAAATACCTTTGCTTGATAGCTAAATTACCAGACTAATCACTGCAAAATCAAAAAAATACCGAAATAAATCCTTAACGATTAAGTAACATCGTTCTATGATTTTGAAAACTACGGAGGTTTTCTCATGTTAATCGGTGTACCTAAAGAAATTAAGAACCACGAATATCGCGTGGGTCTGAGCCCCGCGAGCGCCAAAGAGCTTATTGAACACGGCCATCAAGTCTGCATTGCGGCCGGCGCTGCTGCAGGCATCGGACTTACCGACGATCATTATCGCGCCTTTGGTGCCACCATCGTCGCCACCAACGAAGAGATCTATGCCAACTCAGAGCTCATCGTAAAAGTAAAAGAGCCGCAGCCTGATGAATGCATATTGCTCAGCGAAGGCCAGATTTTGTTCACCTACCTGCATCTGTCTCCAGACCCAACTCAAACCCAACTCTTGTTAGCGTCTGGGGTTACGGCCATCGCTTACGAAACGGTTACTGGCATTGGTGGCTCGCTGCCATTACTTGCGCCAATGAGTGAAGTAGCTGGCCGTCTCGCCGCGCAAGCAGGCGCACACTGCTTAGAGCGCGCGCAAGGCGGTATCGGCGTACTGATGGGTGGCGTGCCAGGCACTGAACCCGCAAAGGTGTTGGTCTTAGGGGGTGGTGTAGTAGGTCAAAATGCCGCTTATATTGCTCGCGGCATGGGCGCAAACGTAACGATCCTAGACCGTTCGATCCCGAAGTTACGACAACTGGATATGGAGTTTGAGGGCAAAGCGAACTGTGTATTCTCGACGCGTGAAGCCATCGATCGCTACACGGCCGAGTCGGACCTTGTGATTGGCGCGGTCTTAGTGCCTGGCGCCAATGCGCCAAAACTGGTGACCGAAGAGAATGTTAAAAACATGAAAAAAGGGTCGGTTTTAGTTGATGTTGCAATCGATCAAGGAGGTTGCTTTGAAACATCGGTGGCCACTACCCACGCCGAACCCACATTCGTGAAACACGGTGTTGTGCATTATTGCGTGGCGAACATGCCGGGCGCAGTGCCACAAACTTCGACTTACGCGCTTAACAACGCCACTCTGCCATTTACGCTAAGCATCGCTAATCAAGGCTGGAAGAAAGCGGTACAGCAAGATGCACACCTACTGCACGGCTTGAATGTGCATGCCGGTAAACTTACGTATAAAGCCGTAGCCGAAGCGCAAGGTTTGACGTACACGGATCCGGCCAGCTTGATTTAAGTTCTTTCTATATGACCGCGGCACTTCTGTATAGCCGCGGCACTTCTGTATAGCCGCGGTACTTCTGTATAGCCGCGGTACTTCTGTAAAGCCGCGGTACTTCTGGATAGCGGCGGCGCTTTTACGGAGCGCCGTGCGTCTGTTGCGCTAAACGGTTTGCGCGATGTCGATCTCCATTTCGTACTGAAAGTACTCAGGGTTGTAATAGATATTTAAGTGATCCTTGAGTACTTTTTGCTCGCCCTCTTTCCAAAATGAACGCCGCACGAGCCGCAACAGAGCTGTGCCCTCGGGCACATTCAGTGCGAGTGCGATGGCGGGGGTGGCAGGCGCTGCGCCAATCGTTTGCAAAGCATAGTTGACGTTAAGGCCGCGCTCTTTAAAGTAGCGCAATCGCGGAATCGTCTTAAAAATTTGTGCGTCTGGTGGTGTGTCTTGCCACGCCGTCCAACTCGCGTAATAGCCAAACTCGCGACCTTTGTTTTCGCGTACCCGCACTAAATGCAAAGCTTCGCCACCGACAGGTAAACCGAGTTCCTCGCGGATTTGATGTGGGGGCGTGGCGACGTGGCATTCCAAAACCTTGGCAGTGGATAAACTCGCCACGCGTTCAATCTCTTCTAAAACGCCGATCATTGGTGCTTGAACGGGCCGCGCTTTGAATCGATAAATTACATGCGATCCGCGCCCACGACGACGCTCCACTAAGCCATCCTGCGCCAACTCATCCATGGCTCGTTTAGCGGTTATGCGCGACACGCTAAACATTTTGGCCAACTGCTCCTCGGCGGGTAAGCGCTGAGTATGAGCAATGCTACCGTCTAAGATAAGCCCCTTAAGTAGCGCATAGAGCTGAAAATACAGTGGCGTAGGCGCATCCGAATTAATGGAGCCTGCGGCCTTTACTTGCAGTAAGTCTTCGATTCCGTCCAGCATGTTCATCCCCTTTTGATCACCCTAGCTGCTGCATTAGCAACTGTGTGATTTATTTAGATGCAACTCTTTGTCACACGAATTTAACAAATGGTATATCATTATATCATTATTACAATATTCCGCGTGAAATTGAGCATCCCCACGGGGCCGAGCGGTCTGGCGACTGGCAGATAAAGCACCGCCACTCATCCTCGAACTGGCTCAATGCGCTTTGCGGTAAGCCCTTAACTAGACACCCACTATTGTAGAGCATATTTATGAACAAACCCTTGCACGGCGTTCGCATTCTTGACCTTACCCACATGTTGTCGGGACCCTATGGCTCGATGATTCTGGCGGATCTTGGCGCAGAAACGATTAAGGTAGAACCGCTGCAAGGCGAGGGCACGCGCAAACTACTCGCAACTGACCCAAAAAATTCGCTCGAAGGCATGGGTGCCTATTACATAACGCTTAACCGCAACAAAAAAAGCACGGCCATCGACCTAAAAAGCGCTGAAGGTCTGGAAGTGTTCTACGATCTTGTGAAGAACGTGGATATCGTAATCAGCAACTTTGGCGCGGGTGTGCCCGAACGATTGGGAATCGACTACGACAGTTTGAGCAAAATAAACCCACGTGTGATCACCTGTGTGGTGTCGGGTTTTGGTTCAAGCGGTCCCAATCACAAACGGCCCGCGTTCGATCAAGTAGCACAGGCCACAGGCGGTGGTATGTCAATTACGGGCAAAGACCAAGATACCCAGGTGCGCGCTGGCATACCGATTGGCGATTTGGGTGGCGGCATGTTTGCCGTTATGGGCATATTGTCAGCCTTATTCGAACGCGAGAAATCAGGGCACGGGCAACACGTTGACATCTCTATGCTCGATTGCCAAATCTCCATGCTCAATTACATGGCCACGATGTATTTCTTATCGGGCGAAGACCCCTACCCTATCGGCAACTCGCACTTCGTGCATGTACCCTACGACACGTTTAAATGTGCGGATGGCTATTTAGTAATTGCCGTGATCACGGACAACTTCTGGAGTAATCTTAAAGAAGTGGTACAGATTGCTGAATTTAATGATCCGCAACTCGACGGCCAACCGGGACGGTGGGCCGCGCGCGACATGATCACTACGCGTTTGAACGAGGTGTTGTCTGAACACACTGTAGCCCATTGGGTAACGCTCTTAGAGGCCAAGCGCATTCCATGTGCGCCGGTAAACAAATTTAGCCAGGCTTTAAATGATGAACAGGTGCTGCACCGCAATATGGTGGTTGATCTGCCGCACCCTTCGGGCAAATCCACGAAGGGTCCGGGCAATCCCATCAAACTGTCGCGCACCAATGAAGAATCGTTTAGCGCGGCGCCTTTGCTCGGGCAACACACCCAAGAAGTCTTTGCATCGCTGTTGGGATACGACACCACAAAACTCGATGAACTCAAGCTGAAAGGAGTAATCGCTTAATGGACAATAAAGTTATTATCAATGAAGTTGGCCCGCGCGACGGGCTACAGAATCAACCAAAGATATTAAGTTCTGCCGAGAAGATCCGCTTGGTGGAAGCGCTATTGGCCGCGCGCCTCAAGCACATAGAACTGGGCGCATTTGTATCGCCTAAGGCGGTTCCGGCGATGGCGGAGACTGAAGAAGTGGTCGCCGCGTTTAACGATTCGCGCGCCCAATTCTCAGTACTCGTGCCCAACCGCAAAGGCTACGATCGAGCCGTGGCAGAAGGCTGTAAAACGCTAGCGATGGTGGCCTACGGCACCGAAGGCATGGCACAAAAAAATGTGCGCATGAGCCGCGACCAAGCAGTGGCCGAAACCATTGCTATGGCTGAGCAAGCGCAGCAGGACGGCGTAACGCTGATCGCAACCATTGCCACCGCGTTTGAATGCCCCTTTGATGGCAAAGCCGACCCAGGCGTGGTCGCGGACATTACCTCTACTTTTTTAAATCACGGCGTAAGCACCGTGGTGATCGCCGACACTATCGGCGCGGCCAATCCCGCACAAGTGAGTGCGCTGATGCGCCGTCTAGTCAACGAAAACGGGGCGGCACGCTTAGCGTGCCATTTTCACGATACGCGCGCCATGGGTGTCGCCAATGTGTACGCAGGCATCGAAGCTGACATTCGCCGCTTTGATGCGTCCATCGCGGGCCTAGGCGGTTGCCCGTTTGCGCCTGGCGCGAGCGGCAATGTGGCCACCGAAGACACCGTGATGATGCTAGAACAGATGGGCTTTGACACAGGTGTCGACTTAGACGCATTGATGCGCGCTTCTGACCTAGCCGTGGAGCTAACCGGCACCGCGCCCGGCGGGCGGGCTAAAAGTTGGCTCAAGCCACACCTTGCCAAACAAGCACAGCTGCAAAAAGCCAGCTGAGCAGAGCCATCTATTCACCAGACACTAACCAACACAAAAATAACTATTTAGAGGATCAATCATGGGCTATCGACTCGGTGTTGATGTAGGCGGGACCTTTACCGACCTACTCTTGATCAACGAAGAATCCGGCGAAACATTCACCGCCAAAGTACCCTCCACTCCCGAGGATTCGTCGATTGGGGTACTCAATGGTATCGCGCGTATCTGCGAAGAATCCGGCATCAATCCCAAAGACGTGAAACGCGTAATGCACGGCACCACAGTTGCCACTAACGCCGTGCTCACGGGTAAAGGAGCGACCGTTGGTTTGGTCACTACGGCAGGCTTTGAAGACACCTTGCAAGTAGCCCGCTCGTACTGCCCAGGCGGTTTAGGTGGCTGGGTAACCTTTGTAAAAAAACCCTTGCTCGCACCATTAGAGCTCACCATTGGCGCACACGAACGCATGAGCGCGAGTGGCGAAGTGGTGCGCGAACTCGACGAAGCGCAACTGCGTAAAGACCTTACTGCCTTAAAGGCTAAAGGGGGGATTGAAGCGCTGACCATTTGCTTTATTAACGCCTACGTTAATGCCGCCAATGAACGAAAAGCAGCCAAAATTGCCGCTGAGATTTTTACCGATGTGCCTATTTCGATTTCCAGCGACGTTGTACCAGAAATGCAAGAGTACGAGCGTACTGAAACGACCGTGGTCAACTCCTATGTGCGTCCGCAAGTATCCAAGTACGTAGCCAATTTACAAGCGGCGTTGGAAGACAAGATGGGCGCGGATACGCAATTGTCGATATTGCGTTCCGATGGCGGCCTAGCGTCGTCGCGCGCAGCGGGCGAATCCCCAGTTAATTTGCTGATGTCAGGGCCAGCGGGCGGCGTAACGGGGGCTATTTATTTTTGCCAACAGGCGGGCTTTGAAAACATCTTAACGTTTGATATGGGCGGCACTTCCACCGACGTGGCCCTTATTCAAAATTCTAAAGCACGGGTACGCCGCGAAACCATAGTAGGCGATGTGCGGGTACGCGCACCCTCAGTGGATGTGCGCACAGTAGGCGCCGGTGGCGGCTCCATCGCGTTTGTGCCAGAACTCACTAAGGCCTTGCGCGTGGGCCCAGAATCGGCGGGTGCTGTACCAGGGCCAGCCTGCTACATGAAAGGCGGCGAGTTGCCCACCGTTTGCGACGCCAATGTGGTGCTCGGCTATCTGCCATCGGATGCGCAATTAGGCGGTGCGATGCAGATTAATCGCGACGCGTCAGTTACCGCCGTGCAGAAGGTCGCCGACGCTATGGGTATTGAACTGATGGAGGCCGCCGAGGGCATTATCAAGATTGTTAATGAATCCATGTTCGGCGCCCTGCGTTTGGTGTCAGTAGAACAAGGCTATGATCCGCGCGACTTCGCGCTGGTGGGCTTTGGCGGTGCAGGTCCGCTGCACGCAAACGCTCTGGGCATCCTCACTAACGCCTGGCCAGTAATCGTGCCGCCCGGACCCGGTGTGCTGTGCGCGTATGGCGATGCCACCACGCAAATCCAAGACGAAGCAGCACGTACCTATTTAATGCTCGCGAGTGATTTAACCGATGCGCAGTTGACCGACGACCTGAAGAGTTTGCGCGACCGCGCTGGCGAATCGTTGTTAGCCGATGGCATTGCCTTGGATCAGCAAGATGTGATCTATCAGGCCGATTTGCGCTACGCAGGTCAAGCC
>CAYGNS010000019.1:0-11770 GCA_964351295.1 uncultured Gammaproteobacteria bacterium | reverse complement strand
ATAGTTTTAAAAGAGGGCATTGACGCAGAGTTGGGGCGTATAATTGTCAAGCTCATTAAAGACAAAAAACTCAAAGTACAAGCCGAAATGCAGGGTGATCAGTTGCGTGTCACGGGCAAGAAGCGCGACGACTTACAGGACGTGATTGCAATGCTCAAAGATTTTGACGCCGATTTACCGTTACAGTTTAATAATTTTCGTGACTAACTTTTGCTGAGCTGAGCTACGCTGCAAGGATTGAGGCGTGTGATTGACCGTTTAGCGCGTTAGCTTGGCGTTCGTACTTTGACTTGGTGTCGGTTTTTCTAGCTTTATCTGACCCCAGGGAAATAGGGTAGAATCTATCAAAAATTATTTTAAAAGAAAATTTGCGTATTACTTTATAATGCGCGGCTCAATACAGACCCTACCTAACAATGTGTAAAGCGCGGCTGAGGTTGTAGTCGATGCTGAACATTTCCACCATGGCTCCGAGTGGTTCGGAGTGAGGAATCAAAAAAATGAAAATCTTGTTAACCTTATTACTATCCACCGTTGTTGCCAGTGTGAGCTTGTTTACTCGGGCAGCGCCTGCCGATGATATCGAGACAGTGCGAGCAGAACTGGCGAAAATGGTTCCAGCGGCTGCCAATGCTACGATCGTTGCGTCGCCTGTCGCTGGTGTGTTTCGTCTCGAAGTGGGTGGGGCTTTTGCCTATGCCTATGTGGATGGGGATTATGTGTTGTTGGGCGATTTGCTCAACACCAAAGAGCAAGTGAATTTAGGCGACGAGGCAACGAACGCGAGAATGGCGAAGCGAATTGCTGAAGTACCGACCTCGCAAATGATTGTCTTTGGTCCCGAAACTCCGAAACGTTACATCACCGTATTCACCGATATCGACTGTGGCTATTGCCGCAAGTTGCATTTAGAAGTTCCTGAACTCACTAAAGCGGGAATTGAAGTGCGTTATTTAGCATTTCCGCGAGCGGGGATTGGTTCTGGCAGCTACGATAAGTATGTATCAGTTTGGTGTAGTGAGGATCAGCAAAAGTCATTGACGATGGCCAAGCAAGGCGAGGCGATTCCAGAAGCAACGTGTGACAATCCCGTTGCCAGTAGTTATGAGTTAGGTCGTGAAGTAGGAGTACGTGGAACACCGACTATTATTTATGACGACGGTACTATCACTCCAGGTTATGTTCAAAGCGACGAATTAATTCGCCAGCTCGGCCTAGGTGGTTAAAAGCTTGTTGGTTAAAGGCTTGGTGGTTAAACATTGGCTCACTTGAGTCTTTCAATGATTCGAGCGTGAGTGGAGCAGGGCGGCATAAAAACACTAGAGCAAGGCAAAAAAAAGCGGAACTTAAGTTCCGCTTTTTTTTTGCATTCTGTAAAAGCCGAATATCTAGATAAATTAGCTTAACGCTCAAGGAATTCGAGTTTGTTTTTCTTCTCGGCCCATTCGTCGGCCTCAGGCAAGGGTGCTTTCTGTTCGGTGATCACAGGCCAGATGGCGGATAATTCCGCGTTAAGCGCCAAATAGTGTTGTTCACTCTCCTCCAGTTCATCGTCGGCCACAATCGCATTCACGGGGCATTCGGGCTCACAAAGACTGCAGTCAATACATTCTTCGGGGTCGATCACTAGATAATTGGGTCCTTCGTGGAAGCAATCCACGGGGCAGACTTCAACACAGTCCGTGTATTTGCACTTAATACACTCATCTTTGACAACATAGGTCATAACGTTCTCCGACCGATACAAATAAGGTTTTCAGCAAGCGCGGTATTGTAGTGTCTGCCTACTGTGTTAGCAAATTATAAACCGAGATACTCATGCGAGTTTAGCTCAGTACTCGGGGGTTTGCAGTGACCCTCTAGATACCGTATTCAGCCAGCCGCTGTTTGAGCGAGTAGATGAGTTCAAGTGCATCGCGTGCGCTCAATTCATCGGCATCCGTTGACTCAAGTATCTCCAGCAAGAGTTCAGCACGTTGCGTCATAAGTGGCTCTGATTGTGGGGTTGCGCCGAACAGACTGCCTTGCGGGGAGTCGGGTTGACGTAATGCAAATTCCTCTAGTTCTTTGAGTTTGCGCTTTGCAACTGCAAGAACTTCGGCGGGGATGCCTGCGAGTTTGGCGACTTGAATGCCGTAACTTTGATTAGCCGGGCCATCTTTTAGCTTATACATAAACACTATGTCGTGCCCATGTTCAACCGCATCAAGGTGTCTGTTAACCACCCCGTCTAATTCTTTGGCGAGCTCGGTGATTTCAAAATAATGCGTTGCGAAGAGACTGTATGAGTGCAGGTTCTTAGCGAGTTGAATAGCACATGCCCAGGCTAATGAAAGTCCATCAAAGGTGCTTGTACCGCGGCCTATTTCATCGACGAGCACTAAACTGTGTGCCGTAGCATTACGGAGAATATTCGCCATCTCGGTCATTTCGACCATAAATGTAGAACGGCCGCCCGCTAAATCGTCGGACGCGCCGATGCGAGTAAATATGCGATCGACTATGCCAATCTCCGCGCTCTGCGCTGGAACATAACTACCTGTGTGCGCCAAAAGGACGATAAGCGCGTTTTGTCGCATATAGGTACTTTTACCGCCCATATTGGGCCCAGTAATGACCGTCATTTTAGTGGTTTGATCTAAGTGAAGATCGTTGGCGATAAACGGTTGCGTTTGGTTTTGCTCAACCACTGGGTGTCGACCGCCTACAATATTCAGAGCCGCAGACTGATTGAGCTGTGGGCGGCAAAATTGCAATGCACGAGCTCGTTCGGCAAACGTACTTAATACGTCTAAGCGTGCCAGTGCCCGCGCCATTTGCTGCATTGCGGGTAGGTTCGCTTGCAACTCGTCGAGCACTCGCTGATAGAGTTCCTTTTCTTTGGATAAAGCACGCTCGCGCGCGCTGAGCACTTTGTCTTCAAATTCCTTGAGTTCTTCGGTTACATAGCGCTCAGCGTTCTTCAGTGTCTGACGTCGAATGTAATGGGCGGGAACAAGGTTGGCTTGGGAACGGCTAATCTCAATATAAAAACCATGCACGCGATTATATTTAACGCGCAAGTTCTGCATGCCCGTATTCGCGCGCTCTTGTGCTTCAAGCGTGAGTAGAAACTCACCCGTGTGCTTGCTCAAGCGGTACAACTCATTGAACTCGGCGTCAAAGGTTGGTTTGATCACGCCGCCATCGCGCATGACAGCCGCAGGCTCATCGAGAATGGCCTGCTCTAGAAGTTCGCGTTCGCTCATAAACAGCAGCAAATGAGCTTCAATTTCGCCCAGCAGTTCTGTGCTTGCGTCCTGCAACTGCGTTTTGATGCTAGGAAGCGTGATTAAAGCGTTGCGCAGTTTGATTAGATCACGTGGCCGAGCCATGTTAAGTGCGATACGTGTTAGGACACGCTCGATGTCTCCACACGCTTTTAGCTTGCCGTGCAAGGCGGTCTGGTCAAGTTGCGTAATTAGCTCCTCTACCGCAAGCTGACGCCGATTGAGTTCATAGTGATCGCGAATGGGGCCGTGTAACCAGCGACGCAACAGGCGCGATCCCATGGGGTTGGCGCAACGGTCCATCAGACTCACAAGAGTGTGTTTAGACCCGCCCGCCAAATTAACTTCAATTTCAAGGTTTTGCCGACTGGCGGCGTCAATGATTAAATATTCGCTACGCTGGCTAACTTTAAAATCGGTGATATGTGGGGTTTGCTCGAAGTGTAAATCGCGAGCGTATTGCAGTAATGCTCCCGCGGCTCGAACTGCGACGGGGAAATCGTCACAGCCGAAGGCCGTTAGGCTATTCACATTGAATTGGGCTGCAATAATGTCCGAGGCTACGGCTAAATCAGCGTACCAAGGGGGTATGGTGGTTACGGTTCCGAGTTGCTCCTTGCTCACGTTGCTCAAGGTGCCATCGCAGACCAGCAGTTCGGCTGGGTCGATTCGCCTCAGTTCGCCCAATAGCTGGTCTACAGAATCAATTTGAAGGGCAGTAAACTCGCCTAAAGATAGCTCAAGCGTGGCAATACCGTATTGCCCTTGGTCCTCAACCACGGCGACTAGGGTATTATCCCGTTGCTCGGCCAACAAGTTGTCGTCCACCAATGTGCCTGGGGTGACCACTCGGACTACCTTTCGCTCAACGGGTCCTTTACTTTCGTTTGGGTCGCCAATTTGCTCGGCGATCGCTACTGATTCGCCTTGCTTAACGAGTTTTGCTAGATACTGATCAACGCTGTGATAGGGGATGCCCGCCATGGGGATCGGTGCGCCATTTGATTTTCCCCTTTGCGTCAGCGTGATGTCGAGTAAGCGCGACGCTCGCTCGGCGTCGTCATAGAACAGTTCGTAGAAATCTCCCATCCGATAAAACAAGAGAATATTAGGATGCTCAGCCTTGATGCGCAAAAACTGCTGCATCATGGGTGTATGGCTACTGGACGGTTTGGGTATGCTCACGTTGGTTGCGCGGGTGAATCCTTTAAAGTGTTAGCAATGTGCGAATAAAAGATTTATTTAAATGTTCTAGCATTAGGTGACTTTTAGCATATGCATCATTTTCTCGAATACGCGCGGATTGCCGGCGACTAAGTTCCCCGACTTAAAGACATCAGTATCGCCGGATATATCAGCAATAAGCCCGCCGGCCTCTTGAATGAGTAACGCGCCTGCTGCGATGTCCCAAGGCTTTAAGCCGTATTCCCAAAAACCGTCATAGCGTCCTGCTGCGGTGTAGGCTAAATCGAGAACCGATGAGCCAGTACGATGGATGCTTTGCGCGCGCGGCAGCATGGTGGCAAAGGAGCGCAACCACTGCTTAGTCGCTTTACCTTCGCGCGCAGGAAAGCCGGTGCAAACTAAGCTGTCGGCTAATCGCGCAACTTGCGATACTCGCATTCGGCGACCATCCAGTTTTGCCCCGCCGCCCTTGCGAGCGCTAAACAGCTCGTTGCGTAGAGGGTCGTAGACGACCGCAGCTAATATCACAGGACCCTCTACCAGCGCGATCGACACGGCACATTGGGGATGACCATGGAGGAAGTTGTGCGTTCCATCCATCGGGTCAATAATCCAGGACACTTCGTTTTGCCGATCCGTTTTGCCGCGTTCCTCACTTAGAATACTGAAAGTTGGATAGGCCGCGTCGAGCATTTCAATGATCGTTTCCTCGGCACGAATGTCGACTTCTGAAACCATTTCGTAAGTCGATTTTTGATTGACTTTAACCCGATCTAGCTGGGTGATGTTTTGTGAGATTATTTTTCCGGCTTCAAGAGCGGCGCTAGTGGCGACATTCAGAGCGCCCGCTATTAAGTTAGCTTGCATGGTGTGTCCTAGATCAGTTTTAAAAGGGGCATTGAGCGTCACCACCTGAATTCTTGGTGGCTGCATGAAGGTTGGTTCATGTGCACTATTCTGCGCGCGATTGTAACGCTGAGCACAAATTAAGGAAAGTTGTTTGTCTGGTCTGTGCCTGCGAGCAGAAGGTTGTACAATTAGCCGATGCAAATTATCCTCGACAATACCTGTGTGGTGCTCGTAGAACCTACTCATCCTGGCAATATTGGCGCCGTGGCACGCGCCATGAAAACCATGGGCTTAAGTGATTTGTGTTTGGTTAAGCCGAGCAAGTTTCCGCATTACGAAGCCACTAAACGTGCGGCTGGTGCCGAAGACGTGTTATTGGGTGCGCGGGTGGTGTCCGATCTCGAGGCCGCTTTGGCCAACCGGACGGTCGTTATTGGAACTTCGGTACGCGAACGAGAAGTGTCTTGGCCCATAAAAACCCCACGTGCAGCCGCTGAACACATTCGCGCTGCTTCGCTTGACCCTCATGCACCCATTCGCACTGCGATCGTTTTCGGGCGCGAGAGTAGTGGTTTAAGTAATGCCGAGCTAGATTTGTGTGACTTTCAAATCATGATTCCAGCCAACCCTGATTACAGCTCGTTAAACTTGGCGAGTGCTGTGCAAATCATTTGTTACGAATTACGCCAAGCGGCGTTGCACCATCTTGCGCTACCCGCAGGTGACGTTCAGTTAGGCGATACAGAACTAAGTAGCGCTGAGTTTGTAAGTGCTTCTAAGCTCACCCCAGCGCAGCAGCGTCAGTTGCCTGCCGACAAACTTATGCGCGCCCAACATATAGAGCATTTGCAAAAAGTGCTTAGTGATTTGGAGTTTGTAAAGTCTAAACCACCAACTATGCTGATCCGAAAGCTCACTCGGCTATACAATAAAGCTGAGTTGTCCATCGAGGAAATACACATCTTACGAGGAATTTTGACTGCCGTTGAGCAAAAACTCGCAAGAAATTGATCAAGCAGACGTTCTGTATCATTCTCTCGATTAAACTTCGAGCCCAGTAAGTGCTCGAGCGGGTTTAAACAGGTGCCAATGCCGTTGCGAGAACAATTAGTCGCAGAGCGGTACGGTTTTACGCTCATTTTTTTTATCCTACGCTTTAATTTGAAGTGTTCGACTCTATTTTGAAATTATGTTCGCACGAATAAAAGAAGACATTAAAATTGTATTTGATCGCGACCCTGCTGCGCGGCATACCTTAGAAATATTAACGTGTTACCCGGGCGTGCATGCGGTGTTGTTACATCGTCTCAATCACTGGTTGTGGCGCATTGGCTTAAAATGGTTAGCGCGCTTTTTCTCGCATATTAGTCGTTGGCTTACCGGTATTGAGATTCACCCGGGAGCCAAAATCGGTCGAAGGATGTTTATCGACCACGGTATGGGTGTGGTGATTGGGCAAACGGCCGAAATAGGAGATGACTGTACGCTGTATCACGGCGTAACGCTGGGTGGGACAAGTTGGCAAAAAGGTAAGCGGCACCCCACTTTAGAGAATGGCGTGGTCGTGGGCGCGGGAGCGAAAATTTTGGGGCCGATCACGGTCGGCGCTTATTCTCGTGTTGGGTCTAACTCAGTGGTAGTCAAGGATGTGCCGAGCGAGTCAACTATGGTGGGTATCCCAGCCTATCCAGTCGGCTCCACCGAGTACAACCGTGCTAATGGTCGTAATGAAAAAGGCGAATTCGAGGCTTATGGCCAGCAAAACAGCTCGGATGATCCCGTTGCGGTTGCTATTCATGGCTTATGCACTCAGCTGCAAGCGATGAATACGCAAAACCGAGCACTACTCAAGAAACTGCGAGAAGCAGGGGTGGATGTGCAAGGAATTGAATTTCCGATTATGGATACAGATTGTATTGAACTGGCCCCTTGTAAAAACCCCAAATGACCCCATTTTTATTATGAAGGCGGTTCAAGCCTAAAGTTGTGTGAGGTGGGCTTGGGCGCAACACACTGATTAGCGTTGCTCCCCTATATCTGTTAGTTTAGAGTGGTCCTTAAAGCGTTTTTTTGTTTGCGCCAAATTAAACTCAACCATCTCGTTTTAAACGGTTAAATACTATGACGTCGAGCACATCCGTATTGCAGCCTGTGCAGCTGAGCGAAGCTGCCGCCGCCCGCGTGGCGGATCAATTAATCAAAAATTCAGCGAAAGCGTTACGCTTTGCAGCCAAGCATTCGGGTTGCTCTGGCTATTCTTATGTGCTGGATTTTGCTCAGGAAATTGCCTCAGACGATCATGTTTTTGAATCCCATGGGGTAAAGGTGGTGGTTGACTCCACTAGTTTGCCAGTATTGAACGGCACCACCATTGACTATGTTTCTGAAGGATTAAACCAGACGTTTAAGTTTATTAACCCGAAAGCCACAGATGAATGCGGGTGCGGCGAAAGCTTCGCGATTAGCGGCTGATTGGCGCTTTAGGGTACTGTACATTCCCGTCGAGTTTTGGGCGTCTGAGAAGGTTTTATGGGCTTAAAAATCAGCAAGTTATAGATTGTGTGATTTTGTGAACATTGTGTGATTTTTGCTCAAAGTCTCTATTAAATACACGCGGTAAATATTAAAATAAAGTCGATTTAGGTAGGCGATACAGGCGGAGTTGAGTCCGTCCATGAAATCTGAGCCTAAATCACTTTTATTTGAGAACAATGATGATGAAGGGTGAATTTTCTGGTTTTTGGCTCAATAGAGAATTTTAGTCGTTTATTCAAGGCTGGTTGGTTCAAGCTTGGCCGCAAGGTTAATTTGAGATCCGATTTGGCAAAGGGAACGACATAAAAATCTAGAGTAGTTCTGGCAACTAGAGAGATACTCAAGGGATTCTATAAAGGGATTCTGAAGATAGCCTGAAGAGGCTCAGCTCGGTAATCATTTTGATCGAAGTACAAGAGAGTTGTATTCATTTTTTATTCATACTTACATTTAGGGGTATACCGTGTCTAAATTACATAGACCATTTTTATCAGAGTTGAGCCGGATTGTTGTTTGCTCATCAGCCATTATTTCTTTGCTAGTGTTTGGCACACACACTGTATCTGCACAGGAGTACAAAAAGTTGACGCGTTTAGGAACGTCGCAATCAATGTGCTCAGGTGGAGTTGAAACATTAGCAGATCTACAAGATTTCGTTCGCAACAACCCAACTGCATTTGCTGACGTTGTTGCTAATTCAGGCGCGGGCGTTTCTGCGCAAGCCGTTGTCGATGCAGTACTTGCTGGTGATGTTGTTGAAACATCTTACCCAGTGGGCACGCAAATGGCGTGGATGGGTGCCAAGGTGAAAGGTCAGTTTGTGGCCAATCCGTATCGCGAGTGGGCCGGCAAGCAGTCTTTCGCTGCGTTTGCGGTGGACGTCTCTACCGATTGCCAAGTATATAGTTTAGCGATTCCTAAGGACTGTTGTAACCTTTCGTTGATTAGCGTTGCCGCTGACACGTCTGAGCAATGTACAACTCCTGCCGTTGCTGCCGTTGAAGAAGTTGCCCCAGAGCCTAAATTGGGCTGGATTCCTTTTGTTGGTGCCTTTGCGGGTACGGAAACACGCCCACGTTATGAAACAGCATGGGACATGGATATGCGCGATTCGTCGGGCATTATCGGTGTGCGCGCCGGTTTGATGAAGCAACTTTCAGAGAAAACGTCGGTGTTCACGCAATTGTCTTACTACGATCGTCAAGGCATTAACGTAGGTAATGTTTATCCCGAAGACAACTTTGCGGTTGATGTCGGTCTCGAGCGTCGATTGAGCTCTAGTGCTTTTATCGGTGGCGGCATTGGCTTATGGAACGTTGATGACAGTGACTATCGTGATGCATCGTTGTTTGGACACGTAGGTGGAGACTTCGGTGCCAGTAATTGGCAGTGGTTGTTGGAAGCGCGCGTATTTGACAGCGATTCAGATAATCATGACTCAATTTCAGACAACCGTATGTTTTCTGCGGGTGTACGTTACTTAATCAAATAGTCGCGTAGCATCAAGTCTGTACAAAAAAGAGCGGCTTTGACCGCTCTTTTTTGTTTTTTGCAGTTTACTTTGATGGTGAGCACCCAGGTGTTGATTTTTGAGTAGGCTCCTTCGCCACAAGATGAGGTAGCTCAAGGCTGTTAAGCAGGCTCAGGGCTGTTGATCGGCTAAGGGCTGTTGATGGGCTCTCGGCTGTTGATAGGCTCACGGCTGTTGATCGGCTCAAGGCTGTCGATCGGCTCAAGGCTGCTGGTGCAATTCAGCAATTCGGTTAATTTTATTCGGGCATTCCATTATGGCAACCTCCGTAGAATTTGCATTAGACAAGCTCACGATTCGGGCAAAGAGTCACGATTCATTGTTGACTCCACTGCGTGATGATCCGAGCGCTAGCGCTGCGCCAATTGCTGGGTTGGACACAGAGGTGGGCGCGACCCTTAACCGCGTAGGTGTGGCCACTAACCGGGTAGGTGTGGCCACTAAGCGGGTAGGTGTGGCCACGCTGGGCTGCAAAGTGAATACGTTTGAAAGTGAGCTAATTGCCGAGGCGCTGCAGACCGATGCTTGGACGGTTGTGCCGCAATCAGAAATGGCTGATTTGTACGTAATCAACACGTGTACCGTAACGCGGGAAGCCGATCGTCAGGCGCGCCAAGTCGTCCGTAAACTCGTTAAGCAAAACCCAGAGGCACTCGTGGTGGTCACCGGTTGCTATGCGCAAATCGATCCGTCGGCCTGTGCGGCGATTCCGGGCGTAGATCTGGTGCTCGGTAATGATCGAAAACTAGATGTGCACACCCTTTTGCCCGCACTTAAGAGAGGTGACTTGCCCAAAGTGTTGGTGGGTGACTTAGACCAGCACATAAGTCTGCCCAATGCATTGTTGACGCATTATGAAGCACAAACACGGGCGTTCGTGCAGATTCAACAAGGATGCGACCAAGGCTGTACGTTTTGTATCATTCATGTCGCGCGCGGTCCTAGTCGATCGTTACCACTTACGCTCATCAAGCGCCAAGTACAGAAACTAGTACTCAGTGGCTATGCCGAAATTGTTATCTGCGGGGTAGACCTGGGGTCTTATGGCGAGGATTTTGGTCGTGCCGAATCCGCGATTAATCTGGTGGCTTTACTCGAGGAATTGTTGCTGTTAGAGCACGAACCGGGCAATCCTTTTCGCATCCGGCTAAGCTCCCTTGATCCGGCCCATATTCGCGACGAACTCATTACGCTTATGGCTAATAATCCCCGCTTGGTGCCCCATTTGCATTTATCATTGCAAAGCGGCAACGACCTTATTCTTAAGCGAATGAAGCGGCGTTATGGTGCACAGTTGGTGCGCGAGAGAATCTTGCGGCTGCGTGGTGTGGTTCCACAGTTGGTAATGAGTGCCGATGTAATGGTTGGCTTTCCAACTGAAACAGAGGCGCAGTTTGAAGATACGTGGCGCTTGTTAGAGGAATTGGACATTGCGTACCCGCATGTGTTTTCGTACTCCGAACGCGACGGTACGCCGGCGGCGCGCATTCCTGCAGCTAAACAAGTGGCGGTAGCTGACCGCAAAGAACGCAATAAGCTGTTACGCGAACGCGCACTCGCTCTACAAGCGCGCGTGTTGCAGTCTCGAGTTGGTCAACAAGCGTGGGTACTGCCTGAAAATCGCTTGCTTGATGGTGGTGTGCGCTTAGCACGTGCCGAAGATTATTTGCCCGTTTTGCTGAACCAAAATCAGGCTGAGTTGGGGCGTTGGATGCGCGTGGAGTACACGGGCATTCAAGATGGTCACCTAGTGGGCGTGCCCCTTTAAATACTCTTGAAATACCCTGGATTAGTGACCAATGCAGTTAGTAATTACGTGGGCGTGACGTTAGAATACGCCCCCTTAAAAGGGGTTTGCCAAAACCCATCAACATAATTTTATCTTGGAGTCGTAAATGGCTATTGAAAGAACTTTATCGATCATCAAACCTGATGCCGTTGCTAAAAACGTAATTGGTGCAATTTATACGCGCTTTGAAGAAGCCGGGTTGCGAATCGTGGCGTCACGAATGATGCACTTAACGCCAGAGCTAGCTGGGGAGTTTTACGCGGTGCACAAAGAGCGCCCGTTTTATGGTGATCTAGTTGCATTTATGAGCTCTGGGCCAGTGCAAGTTCAGGTTTTAGAGGGCGAAAATGCAATTGCAGTACATCGCGATGTGATGGGAGCTACCAATCCAGCCGACGCTGCACCAGGCACTATTCGTGCTGATTTTGCCACGAGCATTGACGAAAACGCATGTCATGGTTCGGATGGAGTAGATACCGCCTCAGTAGAAATTAATTTCTTTTTTCCTGAAGGGGTGGTGGCGCGCACCCGTTAGTTGTAACGCTCTTTGCCACGATGGCAAAGAGCATTCAACATTGTCATGAATATGAAACTAGAGCAATTGAGTACAAC
>CAYGNS010000018.1:2548-12151 GCA_964351295.1 uncultured Gammaproteobacteria bacterium | reverse complement strand
ATCCGACTCTACCCCACCCACTACAGCGAACTAACGCCGAGCACACGCATTATCGCAGGTTTACATGAGCAAATTGATGACTATATAACGATTACCAAACAGGTTATGGAGGCAGGGGAACCAGACTCGCTAGGGCAACGGATTGAAGATTATCTAGTAACGCGAGCCACCAACGAGCTACCCAATCTCGATACGGCCACCGCGCGCAAGTGGTTACGCTTAGACGCCAACTTAAACGCGCAAGGCTTATTGTATTGGTGGCAACACAAACGCGAGGCCTAGATGGAGGGGTAGCTAGCGTTGCCCCTGCACCGCGTTAGGCTGAGTCTCGAGTTAGTTTTCCAACACCGAAATCATAATGTCGTCGGACACGCCTGCGATTAACTCTTCCAAATCATCCTCGTCCATACCTTCAGGCATGGCCAGCATCATGTGGGCACGAAACAGCGTGTATCCCGCCATCGACGCACTCTCGCAGCCCGTATCCAGGCTGTCGATATTGATGTTTGCGGCGCCGAGTGTACGGGTTATTTCGCCAATAATACCGGGCCGATCATTGGCCTCGACCATAATTTCAATCACATTAACCGTGTCGGAGTCATCAACCACACCCTCGGCACTTTGCTCTGTGATGTAAATATCCTGTTCGGCCAACCCCTCTAATGCCTCAAGTAGGTCGTCACGATTTTCGTCATCAATATCAATATGGATGAGTCCAGCAAACTGACCGCATAAGCGCGACAAGCTGCTTTCTAACCAATTGCCATCAAATTCCAGCACTTGATCTGAAATCTCGTTAACCAGATTCGGTCGGTCTTCGGCGAATACCGAAACAATTAATTTACGGTTGCTCATGCGCAGTTTCTCTTAAGGGGTGTGATTTTAATCAGGATGAACACGATAGCATGGAACAGCCCACGCGAGTACGCGCCCAGTCCGGTCTTTTTTCAGCAAAGGCCTCCGCGCCCGATTGCGCAACGTAAGGGTTTTGCAGAACGGTTAAAAGCTGCTGCACCATCGAGTAATCCCCCGTATGCGCGAGATCGATGGCTTGTTGCGCCAAGTAGTTGCGAAACACGTACTTGGGATTTACGGTTTGCATGGCGGCAAAGCGCTCCTGCACACCACGCACATCGGACTCCACCGCTAGCCGCGCACGATAGTCCTGCAACCATTGCTGCATCGCGGCTATATAGTCCGCATCGTGTGTACTTACATCGTAATAGACGTCGGCAAGTTGTGTGTAATCATCGATTTCTTGTTCCGATAATAGACGATAAAATAAGGTCATGTCGGTCTCGACTGTCGCCAGCAACGTTTCTAGTCGCTCAAACAAAAGTTCGTCACCGTTCTGCACTTTTTGCAAGCCGAGCTTACTGGCCATCATACTCAGCCACTGTTTTTGATAGCTCGCTTGAAACCCTTCCAGCGCCTGTTCTAGACCCTGGGTTTCATCAATAAGTGGAAACACGCTGTTCGCCAACTGATACAAATTCCACAGTGCGATGTTGGGTTGTTGGCTGTAACGATACCGCCGGTGCTGGGCATCGGTAGTATTAGGTGTCCACTCGGGATCAAAGTTGTCGAGCCAGCCATAGGGGCCATAGTCGATGGTGAGTCCGAGGATCGACATATTATCGGTATTCATCACGCCGTGCACAAAGCCCACCCGCATCCACCCCACGATCATCGTGGCCGTGCGTTCGCATACTTGCTCAAACCAAGCCAAATAGAGCGCTTTAGAACTCGCCGCGTACTGTTCCAACAGCTCGCTAAAATGTTGCTCAATGGTAAAATCGACTAATACGCGCAGTTCGTCAATTTCCTTGCGCGACGCAAATATTTGGTAATTACCAAAGCGTAAAAAACTGGGGGCCACACGGCACACGATCGCGCCGGGCTCGTGTTCGGCGTGGCCGTCGTACATAACATCGCGCAGCACTTGCTCGCCAGTGGTTATTAGACTTAAAGCACGGGTAGTGGGCACGCCTAAATGGTGCATCGCTTCGCTGCACAAAAATTCACGGATGGATGAGCGCAATACAGCTAAACCATCGGCGGTGCGAGAGTACGGCGTAGCGCCAGAACCTTTAAGCTGTAAAGCCCAATGCGCACCACTTGACGTAACAACTTCACCTAAATTAATGGCTCGCCCATCACCGAGCTGACCCGCCCAATGCCCAAACTGATGACCGCCGTAGCACATGGCATAAGGCTGCATACCTGCAAGCTTTTGGTTTCCCGCAAACACTTGCAAAAACGCCTCGCTGTGTAAGTCTTCTTGCGACAAACCCAACTGCTTGGCGATGTCCTCAGAAACAGCCACCAGCGTGGGTGCCGCAACCGGTGTAGGATCGACAAACGAGTACACCGCATTATGCACTTGGCGGCGCGTATTGCGCGTTTCAGGGTCAGCGGGTAAGCGCTTTAAAATGACGTTATCAAACTGTAGGTGCATGTGGGCCTCGTATAATCAATTGGTCTCGAAGCACATAAATCAACACAATCACTGGCAAGCCCATGAGGCTTGTTAAGATAAAGAAATTGGGATAACCCATCGCCTCGACGAGCGTACCGGCAAAACCGCCAATCAGCTTTGGAAAAAGCGTCATCACCGAGCTGAAAATTGCATATTGCGTGGCCGTGAACGACACATTCGTCAGACTCGACAACCAAGCAATGAAAGCAGCCACCGCAATGCCTTGGCTCAAATTATCAATCACGATCACGCCCGCTAGGTACTCCACTAGCGGTTCTTGATACGCTAACCATGCGAATGCCAGGTTGGTAACCGCCACTAATACGGCGCCCAGCAGTAAAATGCGCATCACCCCAAAGCGTAATGCCAGAATGCCACCGAGGAAACTACCCGCGATAGTCATCACTACGCCAAACACTTTGGTCACCGAGGCAATCTGCGCTTTGCTATAACCAATGTCGTGATAGAACACATTGGTAATCACGCCCATCACAATGTCTGATACGCGGTAAAAGCCCACCAGTAAGAGCACCCAAATAGCCAACTTGCCATAGCGTGCAAAGAAGTCCCGAATGGGATCGATATAACCCTGATTGACCATGTCATGGTCTACCCAGTGATAGCGCAAGCTGATCGCCGCCGTGAGCCAAGCCGCTGCCAGCGCAAGTGCGAGCACACCACTGTTGTACAGAAAGCTAAATACGCCCTGCATGCCACCGGCAAACCACTGTGGTGTGTCAGGGGTAATCACAAAAACCAAAATAAAGGCGGCGATAGACGTGCAAAAGAGCAGTAAAAACCGCGTGTAGGCAGACGTAGTGGCCGAATAGATGCGTTCTTTGGAAACGGTCGGTTCGCTAATAAACAGCGTCGTGAGCACCCCTACCAGCATCACCCCAGCCATGCAGGTGTAGGCGAGTCGCCATGCGTTGAAGCTATAGTTGTCGGTGGTGCTACCAAAATATTGGGCTAAGTAGATAGCGCCTGCGCCCGCCACAATCATGGCGGTACGGTAGCCCGCGATATAGGTGGACGACAGCATGGCTTGTAAGCGCGGCTCTGCTGACTCAATGCGAAATGCATCAATCACCACATCCTGCGTAGCCGACGAAAAACCCAGTAACACCGCCGCCAAGGCAACCGCGGTTAGGCCTACTTGCGGATCGGTATTCGCCATCAGCAGAATCGCCGCAATGATGCTGAGCTGGCTCAACAGCAACCAAGAGCGACGGCGGCCGAGCCACCGACTCAACAACGGGATGGGCAGTCGGTCGATGAGCGGCGCCCACACAAATTTAAATGAATAGCCCACCGCGGCCCAACTAAAAAAAGTGACCGCCGAACGCGACACACCGGCTTCGGCTAGCCAGAGTGAAAGGCTCGAGAAAATGAGCAAGATGGGAATACCGGCCGAAAAGCCTAACAGCAGCATCACCCATACTGCCGATTCGCGCCACCACTTGATTTGGACAGGCATTTCGAGTGCGATACTCATAAGGCAAGATCGTATTCAAGCACTAACGGCGCATGATCCGAAAATCGCTCGTCTGTGTAAATGCGCGCAGAGCCCGGTTTAACGGCGGTCGCCAGATTGGCCGATATAACGTGGTAGTCGATGCGCCACCCCGTATTGTTCGCCCACGCTTGACCGCGGTTCGACCACCAGGTGTACTGCTCGTCTTGATCATTAACAATGCGGAATGCGTCGCGAAAACCCGCATCACCACTTTGTGCTATCGGAGTCGCTATAGTCTGCGTGGTTTCTGGTTCCGTTTCACCAAACAGCCAGTCGAGCCATTGCCGTTCTTCAGGTAAAAATCCAGAATTTTTCTGATTACCGCGCCAATTCTTAATATCGCGTTTCTTGTGCGCAATATTCCAGTCGCCACAAATTATCCAGCGTCGTCCGGAGGCGATCATGTCGGCGAGCTTGCTCTCAAAGCGCGCCATTAACTCAATTTTAAATGCTTGCCGTTCGTCTTTGCTGGAGCCAGAAGGCAGATATAAAGACACAACGCTCAAGTCACCAAAGTCGGCCTGTATGTAACGGCCCTCCGAATCCACGTCGGCAAAGCCATCCCCTAATCCGTACTGCACCCGATCCGGTTCGCGTTTGCAGTACAAAGCCACGCCACTGTAACCCTTTTTCTCAGCCGCGTGCAGATAGGTATGTACCCCTTGTGGGTAAAAGGGCGCGCCTTGAATTTGGTCGGGTTGCGCTTTAAGTTCTTGCACGCAAACCACATCGGCGTCTTCATTAGCAAGCCATTCATACAAACCCTTGTTGGCGGCTGCGCGAATGCCGTTTACGTTGACGGAGATAACTTTCATGATTTAAGGGGTAGAATTGGGGATTGAAATTACGAGTTCAGTATAATACGGGAAACGTCCAAGGAATTTGCAGATGCTGCCATACCAAGAAAAGTTTATTGAATTTGCCTTACAAACCGGCGTACTGAAGTTTGGCGAGTTCAAATTAAAGTCAGGTCGTATTAGCCCGTATTTTTTTAATACAGGGCTGTTTAACAGTGGCGCTACCATGCTGCAGTTCAGTCGCTTTTTCGCACAAAGCATCGATAACTCAGACATCAAGTTCGATGTGCTTTTCGGCCCCGCTTATAAAGGCATCACCTTGGCCTGTGCGGTCGCTATGGCGCTGTCCGAAAACACCGGACAAGAAGTGCCGTTCGCGTTTAATCGCAAAGAGGCCAAAGACCACGGCGAGGGGGGCAGTATGGTTGGCGCACCCATCAAAAACAAGGTAGCCATTATTGACGATGTGATTACCGCTGGCACCGCTATTCGCGAAGCATTTTCGATTATAAAGGACTTTAATGCGCAACCCTGTGCGGTGTTCCTCGCATTAGATCGACAAGAAGTTGGTCAGGTTGACAACAAACCGACTGACTTCTCGGCCATTCAGCAAGTAGAGCAGGAATACAATATCCCCGTGGTTGCCATCGCCACATTAGAGAATATTATCGAGTACCTCAAAGTGGATCCGGCCATGAGCGCCAATCTTGATGCGATGCGCGCCTATCGCGACCAGTACGGCATTCAATAAGTCATGTCGATTGCGGAACTCGATTGCTATCTCGTAGGGGGTGCAGTACGCGACGAAGCGTTAGGTTTGCCCGTAGCCGATCAGGATTGGGTGGTGGTGGGTGCCACCGTACAACAGATGTTGGGTTTGGGCCTACGTCAAGTAGGACAAGATTTTCCCGTTTTTATTAACCCGTCTAACGGGCAAGAATACGCGCTCGCTCGCACCGAGCGCAAAACTGCACGTGGCTACGCGGGCTTTGAGTTCCATGCCTCGCCCGATGTCACATTAGAAGAAGATCTAGCACGACGCGACCTCACCGTAAACGCCATGGCCAAGTCGGTGACTGGAGAGCTAATCGACCCTTTTAATGGGATGCAAGATTTACGCGATGGCGTGTTGCGACACGTGTCGCCCGCCTTCGTGGAAGACCCCGTACGCATATTAAGAGTGGCTCGCTTTGCCGCGCGCTTTAAGTTTTCGGTGGCGCCAAACACGCTGCAATTGATGCAAACGATGGTGGATAACGGCGAAGCCGATGCCCTGGTTGCCGAACGCGTGTGGCAAGAACTGCATAAAACCTTACTTACGCAACACCCGCACATTTTTTTACAAACGCTCAGAGCCTGTGGCGCGCTGGCGAAGATTTTGCCCGAAGTGGATGCGCTGTACGGCGTACCACAAACCGCTGAATATCATCCTGAGGTTGATACAGGTGTGCACATGGAAATGGTTATGCAGCAGGTCGCGCAAATCAGTTCCGACCCAATCGTACGTTTTGCCGCACTTACCCATGACTTGGGCAAGGGTATTACGCCAGCGCACGTGCTGCCATCGCATAAAGGCCACGAACAAGCGGGCGTGCCGCTAATTAAGGCCTTGTGCGAACGCTTGCGTGTGCCGAACAAATATCGCGCTTTGGCCCTTGCGGTTGGCGAGTACCATTTGCATATGCACAAAATGTTTGCCCTAAAGGCATCCACCATCTTACGAGTGTTAGAGAAAACGCGGTCCTTATTAGATACAGAACGCGCGCAACAAATAGCCGATGCTTGTTTGGCCGATGCGCGCGGGCGCACTAACTTCGAAACACGCGATTACCCACAAGCGCGACTTTTTGTGGAACTCCAACGAGCAGCAGCTGGCGTAGATGCCGCGGCAATCGCGGCTCAACACGACAAGCCTGCTGGAATTAAGGCCGCGCTTGAGCGCGCGCGTTGCGCTGCCATTGAGCAGGCTCGTGAGGCCTTTTTAGCGGAACATGACGTTGCACTAAATTAACTGCCTAGTTCACGTCGTCCAATAATAGCCACAGTGCCGGCAGCGCGGTGGACTTACCGTCGGCCAACACCTCTACCGTAAAGCCCGTGGCATCTTGACTGATGATTTTTACCGAAATGCCCAACGCCGCATTGCGATATTCCTCACCCACGCGCCACATCACGCCCTCGGTATCGGCAAAGTCAGAAGCAGGCGAACGCGCATCCACCACCCACGATGGCTCGTCGCGCTGCTCATCCACGGAATGGATGAGTACGGCCGTGCCTTGCAATCCTTCGTAGATTCCGCCCCGCCGGCGCGCTTCCACCGTAAAGTAGTGGTTTTTGCTGATTTCAAATAGGGCCATTCTGTACGCGCCATTGGTCGCCTGAGCACGATCTAAAAACGACAACTTAATTCGCCGAGCGATGCCCGTTTTCGGTACGCGATACGCTTCGCCGCCTTGCAGCCACCCTAAACTAAACTTCTCATAAGCATTGAGGTGCACGCCTTTAAGCCCATAAATAGGATCGGCAAAGCCACCAAAAGCGTAGCTCATTACCGTCCACGGCGAATCATAAGGATCGTTGTCGCCATCGGAGTTATTCGAGTGCGGCAAACCAAACGAGTGACCCATTTCATGTGCTAACACGGCGACATCAGACCATGCCCAGTCAGGCTCCCACGTGGTTGGGAACTCGCGATTGTTGCCATCTAAGGTGGCGCGCCAACCGCCGCCCCAAGCGCAACACCCGATTTCGCCGTTAAACATCAGATTAATGCCATCTACGTTCGAAAAATCCACAAATGGATCGGCGACCGAGGTGCAGTCGTCAAACAACAAACCAAGATCCACTTTGCGTGTAGGGCTGATGTATTTGGAGCGCGGGCCGATCATGGTGAACCAGCCCGAATTACCACCTGCGCCCCCGTAGGCGCGAGAGCCAATTAAGTTAATCGCTTCGCTGGACACTTCGCGCCAGTAATGACCAAGTTGCCCTGGCGCATCACCATACATGGCGTCGAAGTAGCTAAAAGGTTGCCCCTCGGTGACCACATCGCTAAATTTACAGAGCAGCGAGACATAGCGTTTTGACTCAGCTGCGGCCGCTGAGCCACCCTCGCGCTGCAACGCCACAGCCTCATCAGGCGCGGGCGCGATCACGACCATGTTGGTTATGAATAACGACGACGCGTGTTGGGTCGAACGACCTATTTTGGATGAGCTCGCAACACTCACACTTACCCGCTTACCACTGTTCAAGTGCAGCGTTCTGAGCGACACCTCAGCCGATTCAACAACCTGCAGCTCATAGCGGCGGTTGTGATCATCGGTCAAATACGCAACTAAACGACTGCCCGAATCGCCAGCACGCGCATCACCATAAACCGTGTGCAACCATCCTTCAATGTGGTTGGCCGCGGCCACTTGCGCTGTGCCTAAAATGCCAACGGACACAATAAGATACCGAACTACACGGTTTAGAATGCTCGCGATTAAAACAGGGTTTGAAGAATTATTTTGAAAAGCGAGCAAGTGGTGCTCCTTAAGTTAGTCTGGTAAGTTTTGACTTAAAAACCGCAGCATATTGCCACCCATTACTTTACGAATTACATCGCGCGGTATATTTCGAGCAAGCATAGTCTGCGTCAATATGGCCATTTCACTCGCATCGAACGAGGTTTCTACGGTGCCGTCAAAATCTGAGCCTAACGCCACATGATCTGCGCCCACTAAAGCAATTCCATATTCAATTGCGTCAACAACATTGTCGGGTGAGGCACCACAAATGGCACCATCCCAAAACCCTACCGCAATCAAGCCACCTTGGTTGGCGATGTCGATCATTAACTCATCCGAGATATTTCGGGGGGTGTCGCAATGGCCTTTAAAGCCCGTATGACTTACCACCAATGGTTTGGTGCTTTGCGCTAATACATCGCGCACACTGGCTTCAGAGGAATGCGACACATCTACGATAATGTCTTTGGCTTGCATCATTTTAACGGCCTGCTTACCAAAATCAGTGAGCCCTAGTTGACTGGTACCGTGCAACGAGCCGCCGAGCGCATTGTCGAAAAAGTGTTGCAAGCTCATCATGCGAAAGCCCGCGTTGTACAACACATCAATGTTTTCTAGCTTATCGTCCAAAGCATGCGACCCTTCTGTGCCAATCAACCCGGCCGTAAACGTGGGGTTACTTGAACGAGTCAACAACCATTCAGCAAGATCTGCTTTATTTAATACCACAGTGAAATCATTCGGTTTGCGTTCGGCCAAATCAAACACTTTACCCGCTTGATACAACGCACGCTCAGTAAGACTCGACCAAGTAGCCAACGGCCACAGTTGCGCCATGGCCAACATAGTGATGTTGTCGCGCGCGCCCGTCTCGTTACGTTCATAGTTTTGCCCAGCTGGCGACTTGGTGACCGTGGTAAACATTTGCAAGCCTAAATTACCTTCCTGCATACGTGCTAAATCAACATGCCCAAAGTCGTGCCGTCCGCGCATATCACGGTTCCAAAGTGCCGTGTCGGCGTGCCAGTCGCCTACTATTAGCGAAGCATGTAATTCGGCCGCTTCGGCGCTTATTGAGTACGGAGTGTGCTCGAGTACTAAGTTCATGGATTGATCCATTCGCTTTACGCCAATGGTGCTCATTACCCAAATCGCTACTGCAACCAGTACGATCAATCCGATTAGTATTTTCTTCATCACTTAGCTCCTTTGCTCGTTTTTCGTTTTTCGCTTTTTTTTAGTTTTGGGACGTCAATAAATAGGTCGCTACCAAATTAAATCATCGGGTACTTCATATCC
>CAYGNS010000018.1:0-2538 GCA_964351295.1 uncultured Gammaproteobacteria bacterium | reverse complement strand
CCTGCATAGAGGTCGTCTTGCTCGCCTTTAACAGCACCCGCAGCTACTTGCTCAGCCGCTGTTGCCGCGAAGAAAACCACCGCGGGTGCATAGCGCTCTTGTAGCTTTAGCACGGCCGTCTTGGGAACCACTTCGAAACGTTGCCCCGAGGTAACCACCACGCCTAATGTGCCGTTACTTAAACCGCGTCGCTGTTCCGACGTGACGGCAATACTTTTTACTTTTTTGCGATGCGTAAAATTAAACGAATCCTGCGCGTCGGCACGGTCAAGTTTGGCATGATCGATCAACTGCAACACTTGCGCATCGAGCTCCTTTTGCTTACGTTCGGCTTCGCGCTGTTCATTTAGGGCGCGGTCGCGCTTGGCCTTCTTGATCATGGCCTGTTGCGCGCGCAACGTTTCGTCCGATACTTTAACGCGATCCTTCTTAGCAGGCTTCGGGGCCTTTTTCGGCTTAGGTGCCTGCGCCTTTTGTTTAGGCTTAACCAAGCCGGCTAGTTTTAATTGATCTTGTAATGTACTCATTGGAGAACGTCTAAAAAGAGGCTGTTGGCTTGTTCAAATGATACGTAATACTGCTGAAAACAAAAATGACAATCAATAGTAATTACGTCTTTACCCTGAGCTTGATGTTCGACTACTAAGGCAGCCACTTCTTCCTTGCCTAGAGCTTGTAAGGCGTTAAGTGAGCGCTCGGTGCTGCACTCGCAACCAAACTGCAAAGCCTGCGGCGCGAAGAGTCGACACGCTTCATCGTGAAATAACTTGGTCAGTGCTGTGGCGCTGGTATCCTCATGCGCTTCGCTCAGGGTCATCGACTTGAGCAAAACCCCCAAATGCTCAAACTGCTGCGCGCTTAATTGGGCATCGGTAATCTGTTGCGCGGGTAAAGCGTGCAGCGAAAAACCAACTACTTGTGTAGCGCTTGCCAGTAAATGAAAGCGGCTCGGAAGTTGTTCAGAGCGCTCGAAGTAGTCTTCTAAGCACAGCGCTAAGGTCGGTTTTTCAACCGGAATGATGCTTTGATAACGCTCGTCGCTATCGGGCGTAATGGTGACCGCTAACACCGGACTAGGCAGTAAATTGAGCGCAATCTGCTCGGGTAGCACCGCACTGTGGTTGTACTCACAGATAGCCCGCACTGAACCGTCGTTCGCACAATCGGCAATCAATAGATGGATATCGCCTTCAGTACGCATTTGCACCGACAAGCCTCCATCGGCCTTGATGCTGTCTTTTAACAAGACCGCAGCCACGGTAAATTCATTAATCAAACGCGCCAACGCATTAGGGTAATAGTGCGTCGACTGAATCATTTGGCAACTCTCAACAAGGCGCGCATAACAACCCCGCACATCCGCGTGGTCAAACACAAACCGCCGTTTGAGGTCGGCACGCAGTTCTTCTTCAGACCCCTCAGCGACCTGAGAGTGCGCTTGTTTTACCTCTTTCATTACACCGCCTTCCATGCAAAAACAACAATTACCAATGCCAGGGCGATCCGATAATACACAAAAGGCATCATGCCCACGCGCTCCACAAAACGCATAAAGGCCCGGATGCACAGTAAGGCGACCACCGCGGACACGAAAACACCGATAGAGAGTAAATCCCAAGCCACTGGACTGTTTTGTTGGCTAAGCTCCGCGCCCTTTAACAAGGCGGGTAGGGAGATCGCCGGAATTGCGAGCAAAAATGAAAACCGCGCGGCCGCCGTGCGCGAATAACCGAGCGCTAACATCGCCGTCATTGTTATACCCGAGCGCGACGTGCCAGGAACCAACGCCAAAGCCTGCGCAGCTCCCACGAGCATGGCTTGTTTGAAGTCGAGCGACTGTAGGCTTGCGTTGTTGGCCACAGAACGGCGATCTGCCCAGCCCAGCGCCAAGCCAAAGATGAAGGTTGTTGCCGCAATCACTAAGGCACTGCGCAGATTCAATTCAATCCAATCACCGGCTAGCAAGCCCACCAGACCGACCGGTATGGTGGCCACAATCAACCACCAACCTAACCACCCATCGGCATTCCAGCTTTGCGTGGTCCACCCACTGCACCATGCGCGGATAATGGCGATTAGGTCTTGCTTAAAATAATAAAGTACCGCACACAAAGTGCCAGCATGCACCGCCACATCAAATGCCAAACCTTGATCTTGCCACCCTAAAAAGGCCGGCACCAAGATAAGGTGAGCAGAACTCGAGATAGGCAAAAACTCGGTAAGGCCCTGCAGAGCCGCGAGTATGAAAGCCTGAAAATAGTCCATTACGATGATTGTGATAAAGAGTTCTTAAGTGTGCGCATTGTACTCTTTTAAGAGGTCAGCATGTAACGAAGCCCAACATGTTGTTTGTCATCCCCGCCGTCTTCCCCGCGTATCGCCGCCTCCGTGTAGCGATACGCGGGAATGACAGGGGGACGTGGGGATGACGATCCCGCCCTCCACGTTCGATGTTAAAATGCGGATACTCGCGAGTGCTTGCATCGAGCAACTAGCCAAACTCATACCCCACGCGGTAACTTATGACTAAATCCTACT
>CAYGNS010000017.1:1763-12384 GCA_964351295.1 uncultured Gammaproteobacteria bacterium | reverse complement strand
GGGGCCGCTATTGTTGTTGTCGGACTCCTTTCAACAGCGCGAAGAGGGGGTGGAGTTTTATACCCCAACCCGCCCGCCTGTCGCCGCTTTAGAAAAAGCCATTGCCGAAGACCGCTTGTCTACCAATACCTTTCAAGCTGACTTTTTGGATGTGTACTATTTGGCCGACGACGAAGTGAGTAATCCAGATGCGCTGCAGTTTTGGGTAAAAACCAAAAAGCCGTTACCGAATAACACCACAGATCATAATTCGGTGCTCGCCTATATCTCGGATATGGGGCTGTTGCACTCAACGCTCAAACCCCACGGCTTGCACGCGGCATCGCCGTCGCAACAACGCAACACATTAATTATGGCCTCGATCGACCACGCTATTTGGTTCCATCGACCCTTTAAAGCGGATGAATGGTTCTTTGTAGATTGCTACGCACAATCCACGGGCAACGGTCGCGGCTTTAGTCGAGGTAGTCTTTACACGCGCGAAGGCGTACTCTTTGCTAGCACGAGTCAAGAGGGCTTATTACGGATACGGCGCGAAAGTTAACAAGTCGTTGCCGAATCCATTCACGATGAACGTGACCAATCGATTCCCAATACCCGCATTCGTGCACCACAATCCACACTCGGAATTTCCGTGTTTGTTGGTGTGCGAACATGCTAGTAACTATATTCCTCCTGAATACGGTGCACTTGGCCTTAGCGAGAGTGAGGTCGCGGCGCACATTGGTTGGGATATCGGCGCGCGTGAGTTGCTTGACCATTTGGTGCAGGCTTTAGAATGCACGGGCGTACAGTGTAATTACTCGCGTTTGTTAATTGATTGCAATCGCCCGCTAGAAGTGGCCTCGAGCATTCCTGCCGCGAGCGAAATCTACGCCGTGCCGGGGAATCGAGATTTGTGTGATCTGGAGCGCCAACATCGAATCGAGCATATTTACAAACCCTTTCATGCAGCCGTGGAGTCGCAGGTGCAACGGCTAAAAGCCAAGCACTCGGTTTTTCCTGTGATTGGTATCCACAGCTTTACGCCTGTGTTTCATGGCGCGCAGCGTCCTTGGCAATTTAGTTTAATGTGGAAAGAGGAGTCGCCATTCGTGCAGGCTTTGATCGAGTATTTCGAGACGCACGACATTCGCGATACAGTGGGTTTTAACGAGCCCTATTCCGGCAAAACCATTCGTGCACAGACTACCGAGTACTACGCGGACATACACCATTTACCAACGGCTATTTTTGAAGTTCGGCAAGACTTGCTGAGCAGCCAAGAAGGTGTCGAGTATTGGTCGGGCATTATTCAGGCCGCGGTTTACTCAGCCATGCAGGCGGTGCAAATACAAAGATGAGGTAAAGCAAATGGCAAACGAACCCAGCTTCACGATGGGCGTTGAAGAAGAATACTGGTTAGTAGACAAAGACTCAGGTGATTTAATCGAGATGCGGCCCGACGGTCTAATGGACGAAATGGTGGCCGCACTGGGCGAGCAAGTTACTAAAGAGTTTCATGGTTCGCAGATCGAGATCGGCACTAAGATCTGCACTAACTCTCAAGAGGTATACGAGGAGTTAGTCTATTTGCGCGGTAAGATTTCTGAGATCGCCAATCAATACGACTTAGCCATCATTGCTGCGTCAACCCACCCCAGCGCAGAGTGGGATAAACAAGAGCACTCTGACGGCGATCATTACGAATCCCTTTTTGAAGATTTTCAACTGGTAATACTGCGCCTCCTAATTTGTGGGATGCATGTACATGTGGGGATTGAGGACCGCAACATGCGCATCGATTTGATGAATCAGATGACCTACTTTTTGCCACATCTGCTGGCCATTAGCACCTCTTCGCCGTTCTGGCGCGGTAAGAATATGGGTCTCCACAGTTATCGTTTAAGCCTGTTCGATAACCTCCCGCGCAGCGGATTACCCGAGCGCTTTAACAGTTACTCAGAATACGAGCGGTTTATGGATATATTGATCAGCGCTAAAGCGATCGATAATCCGGCTAAAATTTGGTGGGACCTGCGGCCCTCTGTGAAATGGCCAACGGTAGAAATGCGCGTTACCGACATTTGTACCAACGTGCGCGATGCCGTTTGCTTAGCCAGTATTACGCGATGTTTGTTTCGAGCGCTATATCGGTTACGGTGTAAAAACTTAAGTTGGCGAAAATACCCTAATACGTTGATAAACCAAAACCGTTGGATGGCGCAACGATATGGTACGACGCATGGTTTGATTGATATTGGTAAGGCCGAAATTCGACCTTACGAGGAGTTGATACAAGAGCTACTTGAGTTTATTGAGCCCGATATCGAATTCTTTGGCTGCGCCGATGAAGTGAACCATGTGTTTAATATTTTAGAACACGGTACCAGCGCACAAAAACAAGTAAGAGAGTACGAAAAATCCCTCAAAAACAATAAGGTGAATAGTACGGCGCTGTTTAAAGTAAAACAGTTTCTCATGCAAGAAACGCTGCGTAGCTAAAGTTAAGAACCTAGCTTGTGCTTGCCAGTGCGTGTTGTTCCAGCCAAGCAAATTTATGCGCAAGCTGAGGTCTAACGGTATTGCCGAGAGTATGCAGGTGCCACAGAACATCTCCCCAGAGTAATGCCGTTGTCGCTTCCACTAAACAGGCTTTAGCGCTGAGCGGTGCGTTGGTATGGGCGGCAAGCTTGCCAGCGCAGGCTAACGCGTAATGGTTTAAAAACAGGTCGGTAGCGCGCCCGCTTAGTTGTAAGTAAAACACCACGGCCGCTAGATCAAACCATGGGTTATTAAGCTGCGCGTACTCCCAGTCGATGAACTGTGCGGGTCCGCCAGCGCTGCAAAAGATATTGGCAGCGACCAGATCGTTGTGACACAACGCGTGTGGGGTCCGTGCTTGAAATGCGTGCAAGGTGGGTAACAATGCTGCATGTTGTTGCTGCACCGTTGCGTCGAGGTTTTGCACATAACCATCGCAAAACTGCACTATGTTGAAGTGCCCGAGTGAGGTGATGTCGGGAGTAGGCGATAGGCGATGCAAGGTCGCGAGTGCCTTGGCGATTCTCTCGAGCTGCGATGGTCTGGCCGCTCTTTTAATAATGAGTTGACTCATGGCCGGGGTGTCTAAAAAGTCACAGAGCAAGATCCCAGCATTTTCGCAACTGTACAGTACGGCGGGTGCGAGCCCACATTGGGCTGCAATGCATTGCGCGCGAATGGCACGCTGAGCGAGTTGCGGGTTATGGCGGAACACTTTGACCACAAAGGCTTTCTCGTCGGCGGCAAATAACGCCGTGTGGTGACTTAGCCCGTCGGTAAATACACGAACCAGTTTTGCGTTAGTAGCGCTAAAGCCGCCCTCTGTCGCAGTCTTTAGCGCGTTGTCGAATATCTCATGTGCTGTCATGTTAACGGTGGGCGTAGGCGGCGGCGCTGTGTGGTATTCCGTGCGCGCTTAATTCTAACGAATATTGTCGACGCCAAAACAAGAATCCAACAACGGCGATCAGCGAGTAGAGCATAAATAGAAAGGCGTACAAATACAGCTCGCGTTCCCAGTAGATCCAGACCGAGACCACATCAATAACAATCCAATAGAGCCAATTTTCTAAGACCTTACGCGCGACCATTATGGTTGCAATAACCGCCGCAATGCTCGTGGCCGAATCAACATAGGGCCACGCAGCGGTGGTCGAATGATCTAAATAATAGCCCAGCGGCAGGCTTATGATGCACACAGTGAGTGCTACTAATACATGTTGAGTTGGATGCCAGCGACTAATGGTTAGAGGTGCGCCGCGTTCGCCGCCGTGCCGCCATTGCCAAAAACCGTAAACGGCCATAACGAGGTAGAACAAGTTGAGTGCTGAGTCCATCAATAGACTCACATTCCAGAGCAACAAAATGGACGCGCCCGTACCAATAAAGCCAGCAGGCCAACACCAAATATTAGCGCGCGCCGCCAAGACTACGTAGGCCAAGCCTGCGACCACGGCAACCCATTCAAGTGCACTCACGTGCTGCAGCATTTCTAGCATGTTGGCGACCGGGATTAAGCGGCTAGCGCCAAAGAGTGAGGCGACCTAGTCATAGTTTTTAAGCTCACGCGCATCGCCCTGCAAAAACTTGGCAACGAACACAATCTTGCCGTATGTCTGCATCGATTTAAGCATGGTGGCATTGAGCAAGCTTGTTACCGCCTCGTAAGAACCAAATAGGCGCGTACTCATATTTGAAGTTCGAATCTCGACGTCGCCCGCATGGGCGTTTAGTTCACTTAAAAATGCGCTGATCTTTTCCTTATACCCATCCTGTAATGGGTACATGCTGAGTTCTACTGATAGATCCATGGGTGTCTCCTTTGCGGTTTAAATTAGTAAGGGCTAGCACTCAAAAGGTTAGCTGTGCGCGCACGCCAATTACGCGCGGTGCTGCGAATTGGTTATAGGGCTCCACCTCATAAAACTTACGTGGGTCGTTGCCGAAGCTTCCAAACCCGCGGGTTTTAACGAGTTCGTCGCTGAGGTTTTTACCATAGAGCGCTAATGACCAATCGGCAAATTGGTAGCGCAGTTCCATATTCAATAAGGTGTAGGCGTCGGATCGTTCGTCGTGCCGATCAGAAAAAAAGAAATCGTCTTTGCCTTCTACGGACGTAAACAAGCTGAGTTGTGGTCGCAGCTGCCAGTCGGCACTGAATACAAATTGATAACTTGGCGCATGCGCTTGTTCGCGGCCATTCAGGTTAAAAGGTATGCCTGTCTCGCGATCAGCGTTTACGTGTTCAAAGCTTAGGAAATCATCAAACTCGGTACTTAACACTCCGAGCGATGCGGCTAATGTTAACTGCTCGTTAGCCGCCAAAGTAAGCTCTAGTTCAGCACCGCGATTGTGGCCGCTACTCGCATTAGCCGTGAAGTCGGTAAAGCTGCATGGGCACACGCCTCCAACTTGCCCGCTACTGATGGATGCAACAATGGATTGCTTGCTTTGAATGGAATCACGGTCTTGATAGAACACCGATAACTGCAGTTCTAAGCGATCGTCTAGCCAGCGAGACTTATAACCGAGTTCATAGTTGAGCATTGTTTCAGTATCAAAATTACGCAGCTCAGGCGCAATGGTTTGATCTAAATTAAAGCCGCCAGGCTTATAGCCGCGCGACAATAACGCGTAAAAAAAGTCGCGGTCGTTGGGTTGGTACTCAAGTGCTAAACGGCCTCCGCTTAGAGTTTCGGAGGGTTGTGCGGTTTGCCCAGTGGAATCCGCGTAGCGATTGTCGCGCGCTTCTACTCGTAGTCCCGCGATGAATGAAAGTTGCTCGGTAATGGGCACATTAACTTGCCCGTAAGCCGCTAGGTTTTGTGTGTCGAGCGCACTGGTGAACAGCTCTTCGTTAAATGTGTAATCACGGGTGAGGTTAATACTTTGATCGCGAAAATAGACTCCGGCCACCCAATCTAATTGCGAGCCACGGTGAACCCAACGTAGGTCGAGCGCTTGGTTGGCATTGTTTCGTGAATAACGATCTTCGGACACATAAAACCAATCAAAACCAAACAGCGCTGAGTCGCACGGCGTGCCGTTACAAATACCAGGATGGCTCCAGTCTTCGTCAAAATTGTACTCGCTATTGGTATCCGCATGGCTAAGGGTGGCTTCAATAGAATTGCTGTCGCTGAGCGAATAGCGTGCCACCACTGACGCCCCCACGGTATCTTGTTGGTCTTGGCCGGGTTGGTCTGAGTAGCTCTGGCGCGTATTGTCTAAACTAAACGCATCGTAGCCATTGTTAATGCGTGCAAAGAAAATGCTGCCGTCGACAACAAGGTTAGAATTAATTTGCGAAACCAATTTTAGCCGCGCGCTGGTCTCCTCGAAATTATTTGTGTCGTCGCGCCCTAAAAAGACGTTCTCCGTAAAGCCATCACTGGCAAAATGTTTAACCGCGAACCGATAGGCATTGGTGTCGTTGAGCGCTTGGCTGAGTACCGTACCCAGCTCCATTCCTGCGTATTCTTCTATCGCCATTGTAGCTTGACCAAAGAATTCTTCAGTGGGTTGGTTAGACACCAAGTTGATCAGCCCCGCCAGTGCGTTGGCGCCGTATAGAGTACCTTGCGGCCCGCGCAGCACTTCCATTTGCTGTAAGTCTAGGCTGGTTGCGCCAAGCGAAACTCCCGTGAGATCAATACCATCTAGCACGACACCCACCGAATTAATGATCGGTTCTTGAAATTCGCTGCGTTCGCCAATTCCCCGAATTTGAATAAAGCGACCACGAGAGGCCCCCGACGCAAAGTTAACATTGGGTGCTAAATTTAATAGGTCTTCAAGCTGGCGAGCGCCACGTTGCTCAATGGCTGCTTGATCAATTACAGTGACGCTGTTCGGTAGCTTCAGAACGCTGGCTTCCAGCAGTTCGGCGGTAACAATCACCTCTTCTAAGACTGGCCGAGCATCGTTGGCTGCGTGCAGTGCTGAGCTGAATACTCCCGCAATGGCTATTAGCAGGTAGAAGGGTGTTGGAATTGGGGTTTTAGTGTTTGTAAAAAAAGGGGTGATGCAAAGAAGGTGTTTCACGATGTGGTCTCTATTTTGAGACCCGGTGCTGCGGAGGTGGGCGAGCCTTCCTGGGCGATAGGCTTAACGATCTGAGTGATTCGTCTGCTCTAACAGTTAATAAGCGCTCAAACTTCCCATCCCTACGCCGGTGCTAACCGGATCAGGTTCATGGGGTCTAAGCCTTCGGCTACTCTCAGGCTCTGATCGCTACGCTCATCTTAAATTGTGCGTAGCGGGGAGCCGCCCCCTGGGTTTTGTACTGCGCAGAGTTTAGCACAAGCGCGAAACGTAAGTGTTCAGATGCAGGAATTAATCTCGAGTTAGAGACGCCGCAGTGATTTTCAGACGGGTCGTGTTTAGACGGTTGGAGCTAGCAAGGTGTCCAGGTCGAGTGCGATAATCCGAGGCTCGCTCTATAACCATCCACTGACCCTAACACGCCTTATTATTGGCCTTACATGTTGATGCAAGACTACTCCTTTCTATTAGCGATTGCTGGGGTGCTGGCCGCGGGCGCCATGAGCCCTGGTCCCAGTTTTTTTGTGGTGGCGCAAAATGCCTTGTCCCGTTCGCGTGCAGACGGCATTGCTACCGCTGTAGGCACCGCTCTTGGCGTAGCCTTGTTTGCATTGTTGGCTGGTCTTGGTGTGATCGCTTTGCTCGAACAGTCGCCGCGATTGTATTTAGCCTTAAAAGTGTTAGGCGGACTGTACTTATTGTGGATAGCTAGCCGTATCTGGCGCGGAGCCGATCAGGCGCTCGATATGCCTGCCTCTGCCCGAGCGCAAACGAGTAACGGCACTATACGATTACAACGCAGCGGAGCGTGGCCGAGCTTTGTACAGGGTTTAACGGTACAAACCAGTAACCCTAAAACGGCTCTAGTAATTGCGGGGATTTTTGCTGCGTTTGTGCCTTCTTCGCCGCCGCCGTTTACTTTGAGCTTAGTGGCTATTATTGCATTCGTTATCGACTTTAGCTGGTACGCCGCCGTGGCGATCACGCTGTCTAGTTCGCGATCTAAACGGGTGTACGACCGTGCCAAACCCATACTTGACCGAGCCGCTGCGTTCTTCCTTTGTTTGGTGGCCGTTCGTTTGGTCGTGGGCGAATTCTTCTAATCCCATCAGGCGACAGGGACGATGGTCTTATGTAAGACACATCATTAAATTTCGTTTTTGCCTATTGCACTTCCGAAAAGTTGGGCGATACTTAGCCACGGTATTGGGGAATACTTAACACGGTAGGGTACAACATGGGTATTAAAGAATACGACGCTGATTCAGTCGTCGCTAAGTTCTTGCGTAGCAAACGCCATCGTCAGCTCATTGTCGACGCGGACGAAATTCAACTTTTAGACTTTATACGCCGATACGCTAAGCGCCGCTTGGGCAATCCGCCCGTATTCAGCGCGAGCGCAATCTGCGATATCGAAGCCACACTTAAACGCGAAATACTGGCGTTGGAGTTACACAAAACCAACGACCCTCGGCACAGCGCCTTAGAGTTGTTTCAGCTTTTGCTGTTTCGGCATCGCCAAGGCATTGTGGTGGTTACCGACCTAGAGTCCATTGATGCGGAGTGTCTGGTCTTTCTGGCCAGTTTAGTAGACGCCATCGTTTCGACGGATTCGGAGTGGAAAGTGGTGGTCACGGGCATGCAAGAGTCCATCGCACCTTTCTGTTTGCACCGCTTAGGTTTAACCGAACGCGCACCTAAAAGTCCAACCGCAAAACACCCGCCCCAGCGCTCTGCTCGCGTGGCAACCGTAAATGGCCCGGACTGGACTGGTCGACTCGCGTCGGTGTTTAATTATCGAATCACCTAGATTTGATTCGACGAGGGTGGGCTAATTAATACGGGGATCACCTTAATTCGGAGATCCCCTAGGTCTGCGCGAGTTAATCGCGAGGTTTAGTTTTGCGTTAGTGGCGAAAGTGTCGCATGCCCGTAAAGACCATGGCCATATTCGCCTCGTCGGCGGCGGCGATCACTTCATCGTCGCGCATGGACCCTCCTGGCTGAATCACTGCGACAATGCCATTCGCAGCGGCGTTATCAATGCCGTCTCTAAATGGAAAAAACGCATCCGACGCCATCACTGAACCAGCCACAGCTAATCCCGCATGTTCGGCTTTAATCGCGGCAATGCGTGCTGAATTAACGCGGCTCATTTGTCCAGCGCCTACTCCAATTGTGCGGGCTTGATGGGCGTAAATAATGGCGTTGGACTTTACAAACTTGGCGACTTTCCAAGCAAACAGTAAATCGGCCATTTCTGCTTCGGTCGGCGCGCGCTTGCTCACAACCTGTAGGTCTTGGAACAACGCTTGGTCGTTATTCTGAACGAGCAGCCCGCCATTTACGCGTTTGTACTCTAATGCATTACTGTCGAGCTCACTCCATACGCCACATTCCAGCAGCCGCACATTCTTTTTACTTGCGAGTGCGGCCTTCGCAGCGGCACTCACCGTGGGTGCAACGATCACTTCCACAAATTGCTGATCGGCAATTGCCTGAGCGGTTGCTGCGTCGAGTTCGCTGTTGAACGCAATAATGCCGCCAAACGCTGATTCAGGATCGGTTGCATAGGCACGCTGATAGGCCTCTAAACACGTATCGGCAACCGCCACCCCACAGGGGTTTGCGTGCTTTACAATCACACACGCGTTGCCTTGCGTAAATTGCTTGACGCATTCAAGTGCCGCATCGGTGTCGGCTATATTGTTGTACGACAGTTCTTTGCCCTGTACCTGTACCGCACTCGATATGCCAATCGGAGCATTGGGTTCCACATAAAACGCTGCAGCTTGATGTGGGTTTTCGCCATAGCGCATGGTTTGCTGATGATGAAACTGTAGATTGAGCGTTCTGGAGAAATCAGCTTTAACGCCTTCGCTGTCGATACGGCCTAAGTAGCTGGCAATGGCTCCGTCGTACTGTGCCGTGTGTTCAAAAGCCCGCACGGCCAACGCAAAGCGAGTGGGTGCGCTGATTCCGCCATTGGCTAATTCAACGAGTACGCGTGCATAGTCACTGGCGTTTACCACAATCGCCACGTCTTGATGGTTTTTGGCCGCCGAGCGCACCATCGCAGGGCCGCCTATATCAATATTTTCAATGGCCGTAGCTAAGTCGCAATTAGGGTCTGCTACCGTGTTTTGAAAAGGATATAAATTAACCACAACCAGATCGATGGGGTCGATCGCATGCTCGCGCATCACTTGTTCGTCGGTGCCGCGTCGCCCTAAAATGCCACCGTGAATCTTTGGATGCAGAGTCTTAACCCTACCCGCCATCATTTCCGGAAAGCCAGTGTGTGCTGACACTTCGGTAACTGACAGCCCTGCTTCGCTAAGAAGTTTGGCGGTGCCGCCGGTGGACAATAGCTCTACCCCTTGTGCGGCTAACGCGGTCGCAAATTCAACGATACCGGTTTTATCTGAAACGCTGAGCAGTGCACGTTTAGGCGATAGTTTCTTGGAGGAAGGAGTGTCTGACATAAAAGTTCGGCAAGTTAAGGCTCAAAAGACAAGGGCGTAAACGGAGTGATACGCGGCTTACAACAAATTGTACTGGCACAACTTTTTCTTTAAGGTATTTCGGTTGATGCCAAGGATCTCAGCCGCTTGGGTTTGATTACCCCCCGCGTGCTGCATTACCGCCACTAAAAACGGTCGCTCTACTTCCTTAATGAAAAAGGCATGTAAATTTGTGGGTTTCTGTCCTTTTAGATCTTCAAAATACTGATTGATCGATTCGGTAACACAGTGCGCGAGTGACTCACTTGTAGTTGGTTTCTTTGCCATGATCGGGTCTTTATGCGGCGGCCGAAATAGTGTCTTCTGCGGAGTTCAGCAGCATCTCCAACAATTCGAGTTGCGTGTAACAACACTCCGTTGTGCTGATTTTTAAGGTAGTTTGGGTCGGCCATGCGCCCTGCCATTTCTGTAGGTACCACTTGATGTGCTTGCGCGCGAAACGAATGCCAAGGTGTGGTCCGTAAAATGCATGGATCGCTGCGATATGCTGCAAAATGACCACCCGTTTTTGCGCGAGTGAAAGCGGTGAA
>CAYGNS010000017.1:0-1753 GCA_964351295.1 uncultured Gammaproteobacteria bacterium | reverse complement strand
TTGCTAAAAAGTGGGCTACTTCGTGTAATAGCCACGGCTGCCCTTGAGCCGCGCGACCGAGCATAACGGCATCCGCGCCGGTCCGCTCTAATACCATTTTAGCCTTGGCCGGACTATCAATGTCGCCATTGGCCACAACCGGTATGTGTACCGATTGTTTAATGTGCGCGATGGTGTCGTACTCCACATTACCCACAAATTTGCACTGGCGTGTGCGCCCATGCACGGTGATGGCCGCGACGCCCGCTTGTTCGGCAATTTTGGCAATAGTGACCCCATTGCGATGGTGCGGGTCTGCACCGGTCCGTATTTTAACCGTTACGGGTACATCCACCGCTTGCACCACTTCAGTTAAAATGTCAGCAACGAGCTGCTCGTTAGACAAGAGTGCCGAACCGGCAGCTTTGTTGCAGACTTTTTTGGCTGGACATCCCATATTGATGTCGATCACTTGCGCGCCATTCGCCACATTTAAGCGGGCCGCCTGAGCAAGTTCGCTGGGTTCCGTGCCCACGATTTGAATTACGCGAGGTTCAGGTTCGTTATGCAAGTCAGCACGAAAACGTGACTTAGTAGTGTGGACGAGGTCGGATTGACTCGTGAGCATTTCGCTTACCACCATGCCCGCGCCGTTTTGGCGACACACTTGGCGAAACGGCTTATCGCTTACACCCGCCATTGGCGCGGCGATAACGTTATTCGGTAACCTGAAAGAGCCGATTTGCATGGGTAGAAAAACGATTGGTGTAAGGTGCTTTTGAAGTTAGCGGAGTTGAGCTCCTGCCATTGCGCCCACTCAACTTGTTATCAGGCGTGACCAAACAAGTAATCAAGACACAGCTTAAAAAGTGAGACTCGCGATAATACCCACAGGCGAAAAAGAGTTAAAGACGATTATTGGTAATAGCGCAAAAATAACCGTATTTGAGTGACTAGCGTGACCTAGAGCCGAACTAACGACGCTAAGTTTCTAAGTCCTGCAGCATTTTCAACTCAAACCCGGTTGCCACTTTAGGAAACGCCAGCAGCTCGATAGTAATTTTCTTTAATTCGTGTGGGCCAATTTGAGTTTGGGTTGCGTTATTGTAAAGATAATCCTCTGGCTTGAGTGCGCGCCGCGCGACCACCTTGCCGGACTCATCGGTAAGGGTTAGTTCAACCCAAGGTAACTGTTGGGCAACCGAAGATCGATTTAAAAAAATAACGCGCATGAGCGTAGTCGTTGCTCGACTTGGGTGCGGTTCCGCTTGCGCAGAGATCAGCGAAATGCCGCTCAGATTACTTGGTTTAGGTAACACAGCGCCAAATCCTTCTAAGCGCTCTAAGGTTGGTAACATTAGGGTGCTCAGGGAGCTTTGCACCGTTTCGTTGTTTTGCACAAACCCAAATTGCTTAAACCATATTTGGTAAGCTAAGCCAAAGAGTAAACACGCCACTAAAATGCTAAGGCTAAGCAGGCGAATCCCCCCACCCAGTAAAGAGCGGGGGCTAGTGCGCTGTTGTGCGGGCTCGATAAATAAATCATCTTCCTCGGCCCAGAATACATCTGCCTCCGTTGCATCAACCGCTACGTCTGCAAGATCTGCATCGGTGGCAATTTCTTGGTGCCAGTCGATCGGCTTAACGGGTGCCGGTTTAGGCGTAAGGGGCTGCGCTCCTTCTCGGGCGGCTTGCTGTTCGCGCGCCGCGCCGCCACCAAAACGGTCTTCAATAATTCGATCAATCTCGTTTATTAGATCCTCGTCACCTTGCT
>CAYGNS010000016.1:0-12565 GCA_964351295.1 uncultured Gammaproteobacteria bacterium | reverse complement strand
CCAGCTCAGGTCACCACCCCGCACCCGCCCTACGCCCGCGACGGTCAATCCTACTACCTCGCACATGCGTCGAATTTGGCGCTTTTTACCTTCGCGCAATACCATCTTCAGTTGCTCAGAGTTTGCTTGCGTTACTTTGGCGGGCTTTAGGGCTTTGCCATCGAGCTCCAGCCCAAAGCGCAATTGGTCTAGCTGTCGAGCACTGGCCTGCTGATTAACCCGCACTAGATACTCTTTCTCAAGCTCGCTGTTTTCGCCAATAATATGTTTTGCCACGCGCCCATCTTGGGTCAAGATCAGCAGCCCTTGCGAATCAATATCGAGGCGACCTGCAGGTGCAATGCCGTCAAGATGTTGTTGCGAAAAGCGTAATCCAGATCGATCAAGGGCTGAGTGTGAGTCTTCGCGAATAAGTCTCACAGCGGGCGTGTAACCATCTTCGGCCTGCCCCGAAACAATACCCACGGGCTTATTAAGCATGATCGAAACGCGCAGCGCTTGTTGCTTTTGCGCGCGCGGGGCAAGACGCACCTCGGCATTTTCAGACACTTTGCTGCCGAGCGTATCGACCACCTTACCGTCCACTAAGACGAGTCCTTGCTCGATTAAACGATCTGCTTCGCGGCGCGAGCATAGCCCGCGCTGTGACATAAGTTTGGAAAGACGAATAGGCTCAGACATATCAATAGTGAGGCGGCGCGCCTATTTGGCGAGCGACTCAGCTAAGCCTATATAGTTACTCGGGGTCATTGCCTTTAACTGCGTTTTAACGGAGTCCTCGAGTTCGAGCCCATCGATAAACGCGGCTAAACTCGCTTGGGTAATACCGTCTTGTCCTCGGGTAAGCGCCTTGAGTTTTTCGTAGGGCTCTGGAATTCCATAGCGACGCATTACGGTTTGAATGGCTTCGCCGAGTACTGCCCAATTGTTGTCTAGATCGCGCTCTATGGCCGCCACATTAACCTCTAACTTACCTAACCCCTTCAACACCGACGTACAGGCTAACAAGGTATAACCAAAGCCAACACCCATATTGCGCAGCACGGTAGAGTCAGTTAAGTCTCGTTGCCAGCGGCTAATCGGTAACTTGCTGGCTAAATGTTCAAGCATGGCATTAGCTAGGCCTAGATTGCCTTCGGAGTTTTCAAAATCGATTGGATTAACTTTGTGCGGCATGGTGGACGATCCAACTTCGCCAGCCACGGTGCGTTGCTTGAAAAAGCCAATACTGATGTACGCCCAGATGTCGCGATTGAAGTCGATTAATATGGTGTTAAAGCGTTGCAAGTTATGAAACAGCTCCGCCATATAGTCGTGAGGCTCTATTTGGGTGGTAAGCGGGTTCCACTGTAAGCCTAAGTCTTGCACAAAATCTTGTGCCAGGGCTGGCCAATCAACATCTGGGTAGGCGGCAACGTGGGCGTTATAGTTGCCCGTAGCGCCGTTAATTTTACCCAAGATGGGGGTAGCCTCGAGTTGCTCAATTTGACGTTGCAAGCGTGCTGCCACATTGCGCATCTCTTTGCCAAGCGTCGTCGGCGACGCCGCTTGGCCATGGGTGCGCGCGAGCATAGCGGTGCCAGCATGCGCCTGCGCTAACGCGGCGATCGCGCTCTGTACTTGCTTGAACATTGGCAGCATGGTTTTACTGAGCGAGTCAGACAACATCAACGCATGCGACAGATTATTAATATCTTCTGAGGTGCAGGCAAAATGGTAGAACTCACTCACTGCGGCGACCTCAGGCAAAGCGTGCGAGCGCTCTTTAAGGAAATACTCAACCGCTTTAACGTCGTGATTGGTGGTCGCTTCAATCGCTTTCACCGCCTCGGAGTCCTCGATAGAAAAATCTGCGACGATGGTATTAAGCGCATCGCAGGTTGAGGCCGAGAAAGCGGGCACCTCGGTAATTTGCGGATGACGTGCAAGCGCTTGCAGCCATTTCACTTCGACAAAGGCGCGGTACTTAATGAGCGCATACTCGCTAAAGAAATGGCGTAATTCAGCCACCTTACTTCCATAACGACCGTCGAGCGGGGTTAATGCGGTGGTTGCTGATAAAGGAAGTTCGTTCATATGTATTCGTACTAGTGACTGCGTGGTTGGCTTTGCCAAGAGGCAATGATTACAAAGGAATTAATGGCGCAAGATGTTACCATAAATGCCTTGTCACACCCCTGCCCTGCACGGCTAATTCAAACAATTCATGTCTGTCGATTGGTCTCAATATAGCTTAGCCGAACTGCGTCAACACCGCACTACCGTATTTCGTCAAGGGGGTGGCTCGCGGCCAGACGTCTGGCTGATTGAGATAGACGGCGAAGCCGCCGTGCTCAAAGATCAAAATGGAGCTGATCGCATTTTTGCCACTCTGATTGGCCCTTTACTTAACTGGCGCGAAACAAGCGCATTACGCGCTCTAGCACCTTGCGCCGCCGTGCCTAACCTATTAGCCATACCAAGCAAACGCGCTTTTGTAATGAGCTACCATCCATCACGACAGATAACAAAACTGAATGGCCAACACGTTGATTGGCCAACCTTTTTTACGCTACTCGAACAACGCATTAAAGAGATGCATGCGCTGGGAATAGCCCATAACGATTTACGCAACCCCACTAACACACTCGTTACCCCGCAGGGCGAACCCATATTGGTGGATCTGGTTGCTTACTTTGCGCGTGGCGCGCGTTGGAACTGGTGCAAAAATTGGCTATTCGAACGGTTTTGCCAAGTGGACTATTCGGCCATTACCAAACTAAAACTGCGCTTTGCGCCCGAGCTCGTGAGTGACCTAGACGTGCATCCCGAGCGCATTGCTGGGCGCAGCGGTATGGCTGCGCGGCGGTTTGGGCAATGGATACGCAAGATATCGAAAGCACTGCTCACCAAACGCAAACAGTAAGCCGCTCTAGGCGAGCTAGTTTTTTTACTTTAACTACGATGCTAGGGTAATGTCTACTGCGCCATCCACAAAATAACGAGGCGATCCCATAGGTAGTGATCCAGCAGCATAAGCGCAAACAGATACATCAAATAAACGATAGAGTAGTAAAAAGTGCGTTTAGCCAGTTCATCGGAATAGGTGTGGTACAGGCGGTAGACAAAGCTAAAGAAGCGCGCATTTAAGTACAAGGCACCCACTAGATACAGCCCACCAAACATGTGAATGGTGAACGGCAGCAGCGTAACCGCTACTAAGATGTAGGTATAAAGTAATATCTGTAGGCGGGTAAATTCTTCGCCGTGGGTTACTGGCAGCATAGGCACACCAGCGGCCGCGTACTCCTCGCGTCGATACAAGGCCAATGCCCAAAAGTGTGGGGGGGTCCACGCGAAGATAATCAAAAACAATAAGCAGGCCTCGGCGCTTACTGTATTGGTCATAGCCACCCAACCAAGCAAAGGCGGCGCAGCACCCGCTGCTCCACCGATTACAATGTTTTGCGGCGTCGCCGGTTTCAGATATACCGTATAAATAATGCCGTAGCCAACCATTGAAAGAAGCGTTAGGACGGCGGTGAGCACATTCACCCAACGCACTAGAATAAACGTAGCCAAGGCACACAGCAGCAGCGCAAACACCACGGCTTGCCAGAGCTGTAAGCCACCCGTAGCAAGCGGACGATTTTTAGTACGCGCCATAATCATGTCGGCGCGCATATCAATTATTTGATTCATCACCGCGCCAGCGCTCGCGGCCAGCCCGATCCCTAACGAGGCAAAGCCCACTAGCGCGAAATCAGGCACGCCCTGCACTGCCAACAGCATGCCCACGATTGCAGTAAACACAATCAGCATTACGACACGAGGCTTAGTCAGATCGTAATACTGACGAAACGCGTTGCTTAAATTATTCGGTTCGGACATACCGTTACACTGCGTTGATTGCGAGTTGGAATGGCATCTTTTAACTAGCCGATTTGCGATGTTTTAAGAAGGCGCTTTATATCCTTCTTCATCAAATTTGGATCGGCGCCGGCCGGATAGCTCATCATTAAATTACCCGCGGGGTCGATGATGTAAATGCGATCTCGGTTGGCCGCTTCTGGTGCCTCTTCTAAGCGCAATACAGGCTGCCACGCCTCGAATGCCTCACGATCTACGCGATACACTTCCATCGGTCGATATTTTGCTTCTAAGTCGACGGCCGTCGCCTCTGGCAAGTCAACGTGTACAAACAGAGTTCGAATGCGCGCCATGTCATTGTTTTGCATAAAACGTAGCTGGCGGATTTTTAAAATATTGGCTTCGCACTCTGCGCTGCAGCGGTCGGTGGCCACTACTAAAAACACCCATTGCCGACGCAAGCTATCGAGTTCGACCACACCCTCATTGCTACTATTGACCTGCAACTCAAGATTGTTCAAGGGTCTTACGGGCACATAAAGGTCCCCGTAATTAATAAACCCTGTGGGTTTGTAAAAGAAAGCTCCCGCAATGGGCGCAGCAAATACAATCAATACCATGATCAATTGCACACGATTCCAGAAAAGGGTTGAACGCGTTGGTGGGGTGGTGTGATGGTCGTTCATAGTATTTGATTAATATTCAATGGGTCGTCAGCGGCGCTACAACGCGCAGGCCGCGATAAATTTGTACTCGTTAAAGCCTTGCCAACGCCTAGCCGCGCCGCAGGCTCTTAATAAGCACCACCAAGCTGGCTATGGCGAACGCGAGCGCCATGCTAAACCACTGAAAAGCATAGGCGTTATGCATACCAACATCCGATGCATCCAGGGTGCGCCACTCTACAGACAAACCTGGCTCAACTAAGTCGGGGTGCAATTCTACCACCATAGGAAGTAAGTTCTGTCCATATTCGGTGCGTAATTGCGCAAGTGGCAGATATTGCCAAACGCGTCCGGTACGAGTGGGGTATTGGTCGTCCCACATAGGTGGTGGAGCCGCCAAAATATTGAGTCGACCCCGCAGGGTTTGCGCTGTTGTCGATAGACTCACTTCTGGCAATTGGTCGCGACTTGCACCTGCGTAGACCCATCCCCGATCGACCAACAACAAGTGCCCTTGTGTAGTAACGAAGCTAGAGTACACCTGGTAACCAACGCGACTCTTAAAGACACGCCCATCGAGCAATAGGGGTGGTTTGTCCTCATAACGCCCCGTCAACGTAACAGCTCGATAGCGCTGCGTTTCCAGCATCGCTTCGGAGCTGTTTATCAGTTCGCTTAATTCAATCTCGGGTTGTTGCGCGCGTTCAGCCGTTTGCTCCACAAGAGTACGCTTTTGTTCAGCCCGATCTAATTGCCAAAAACCGAGTCGCAGAATCCACAAGCTAACCAGCACTCCGATCAGTATTAGCAATGGCCGAGTGAGTATTGTATTAGTGAAAATTTTTGGCATAAATTGCTATGACTCGAGCCGCGATGTACATTGACACAGGTTCAACGTGAAGATGGCCTGCACTGAATAATGATGATCTTTGCGCTAAACTGCTTCGCGAACAAAGACCGAACACGCATTCTTTTTAGCGTTAACAATTAACTAAAACTCTGTACTAAAACGCTGCACTAAAGCGCTGATAGCCATGTCTAAAATTATAATCGTTGTTTTACTACTTGCCATGATCGCCAGCCTAGGATTTGGCTTATACCACTTGCTCAGCAGCCCCAAAGAAGGCCAGTCGAGCGATCAGTTATACAAATCTCTGCGCTTGCGCATCGGTATCTGGGTGGTACTCTTTGTCTTTATTTTACTTTCGCTAAAAATGGGTTGGATCGTTCCGAGTAATTCGGTAAATCCCTTTAATTTTAACGCCGAGCAACAAGAAAGACTCGATTCCAATAAATCACAAGATTAACCATGAGCGTTATGCGACCGTGCTTCGGCAATAGCCATTGGGGGTCCCACCGGGCAACGGCAGCCGGAGGCCAAGACAAAAAAAGGCGCTGAAGGATCAGCGCCTTTTTAGATGGAGCCGAGCAGTATAAAGCTCGGCACACCGTTCATATTCTCTAGAGAACGTACACGAAGATGAACAAGCCAACCCACACCGTATCAACAAAGTGCCAGTACCAAGCACCCGCCTCAAACACAAAATGGCGTTCGGGCGTAAAGTGACCTCGGATACAGCGGATCAAGACCACGAGCAGAATAAACGCCCCTAAACACACGTGAAATCCATGAAATCCAGTGAGCATGAAAAACGTAGAACCATAAACACCGGTGCCTAGCGTCAAGCCCAGATGTTGGTACGCCTCGGCATACTCAACAGCCTGAAAATATAAAAACCAGATACCTAGCGCAACAGTAATCGCCAACCACAAAATCAACTGAGTCCGGTTATTTACTCGCAACGCGTGGTGCGCAATGGTGAGGGTTACACTGGAAGTCAACAGGATCAGGGTGTTGTATAACGGTAGGTGCCAAGGATCAACGAGAGCGAACTTAGTGCCCTCAGCGATTTCAACTGCAGCAGGCGCACCCGTAGACAACAACTCGGCACCCATTGGGCCCGTAGACGGCCATGCCGCCTCAAACCCTGGCCACAGAATTTCAGTATCCGCCAACCATGGCACAGCTAAGACACGCAAATAATATAAAGCGCCGAAGAACGCAGCAAAGAACATTACTTCAGAGAAAATAAACCATGCCATGCCCATACGGAACGACTTATCCACTTCCATATTGTAGGCTGGGCTCTCCATAACAACTTTGCGAAACCAAATAAACAGCAACGTAGCCATGCCCGCCAAGCCAACGGTCATCAACTTAGGTCCAAACGCATATCCATTTAAATAGGTGGCACCGCCCATCGCAATACAAAACAAAGCAATGGATGCAACGAATGGATAGTAGCTCTCGCTCGGTAGAAAATATTTATCGGGAGAATGTGAAGCCATGGCTTTTCCTCTAAGGTACTTATTCGGTATAAGGTGTGTGTTAACTATCAGATGCCTACACGTTTGGCAGGCACCGAACTGATTGCGGTTAGTAGCGCGATGTATCTAATTTACGCTTTATTATATTTAGAATGCTACTGCCCCGCATACTTTTCATTGTCGAAAAACGTGTAGGACAATGTTAATTCCTGAACATCGTCTGGCATTTCAGGATCAAGCATAAAACGCACGAGCATTTCTTGCTCCTCGCCTGGCTGCAATACCTGCTGTGTAAAACAAAAACATTCGGTCTTTTTAAAGTAAAACCCCGCGCGCGGCGGCGTAACATTAAACGTAGCCATACCCGTAATGGGACGGTTGGAGTAATTCTTTACGTAAAAGACGGCGTCTTGCACTTGTCCAAGCTTGATGTTCACCAACGGCGTAACCGGCTTAAATTCCCATGGCAATGACGTATGACTATGCGAGGTAAACGTAACTTCCACTTCACGATCCGATATCGGCATCGCTGAGGCCGCCGCCTCGTCGATCACGGTGGTCTTTCCGCCAAAACCCGTAATACGGCAAAAGGCATCGTATAAAGGCACTAAGGCGTACCCAAACCCAAACATAAGCAGTGCGATGATTACCAATTTAACCACAATATTGCGTTGGGCATTAACGGCATTGTTTATCACTGTATCTACTACGCCTCTACGTGTATCGAAACCAAAATCTAAACCAAAAATTAAATCTAAAGCACATCTCGCCGGAGGCAGGCTTCTAAGTTATCGACGAATAAAAAACGCGGCCACAAACAACAAAATGGGAATTAGTGCGATAAGCAAAGCCAATCGCGCATTGCTTATTCGCTTCTTGTCATCGCCGTCGTTGTTTTTCATTTGTGTGATTCCCTAACTTTTCAAACGTTGAGAAAAGCAGGCTCTACCAGCCTGCCCCGCTCACCCAGTGTCCTATTTAACCCGTTCTATTTTACTTGAGGAGGTGTTTCAAAAGTATGGAACGGTGCTGGCGACGGTACCGTCCATTCCAAACCCTCTGGGTTATCCCACACTTCAGCCGTCGCTTTTTTACCGCCTCGTACAGTCGAGATTACGATGTAGATGAACAACAATTGCGACAGTCCAAGGCCGAACGCGCCTACTGAAGAAACCATATTAAACTCAGTAAACTGCACAGGGTAGTCAGCGTAGCGACGCGGCATTCCAGCAAGACCCAAGAAGTGCTGCGGGAAGAACGTGATGTTAAAGAAGATCGCCGTTAACCAGAAATGGATCTTACCAAGCGTCTCGTTGTACATGTGTCCGGTCCATTTAGGTAACCAGAAAAACGCACCGCCGAACATCGCCATCACAGCACCCGAGAACAACACATAGTGAAAGTGAGCCACTACAAAGTAGGTATCGTGGTACTGGAAGTCAGCAGGAGTAATCGCCAACATCAAGCCCGACAAGCCCCCTAGTGTAAAGAGGAACACAACGCCAATTGCGTACAACATAGGCGTTTCAAACGTCATTGAACCGCGCCACATCGTAGTAACCCAGTTAAATACTTTTACCCCAGTAGGCACCGAAATCAACATGGTGGCGTACATAAAGAACAATTCGCCTTCCAACGGCATGCCCACCGTAAACATATGGTGCGCCCACACGATGAACGACAAGAATGCGATTGCCGCTGTCGCAAACACCATCGAGCTATAGCCGAATAATGGTTTACGTGCGAACGTTGGGATTATGTGCGAAATAATACCAAACGCAGGCAGGATCATGATGTACACTTCAGGGTGACCAAAGAACCAGAATATGTGTTGGTATAAGACCGGGTCGCCACCGCCGGCAGGGTTAAAGAACGCCGTGCCAAAGTGTCTGTCGGTTAATAACATGGTCACAGCGCCTGCGAATACCGGCATCACAGCAATTAGCAAAAATGCGGTAATAAGCCAAGTCCAAACGAACATTGGCATTTTCATTAAGGTCATGCCTGGCGCGCGCATGTTAAGCACAGTAACAATCACGTTAATCGCACCCATGATCGACGATATACCCATCATGTGAATCGCCACAATCGCCATGTCTACGCTCATGCCGCCTTGAATGGTGAGCGGTGCGTACAATGTCCAACCGGCCGCCGGAGCGCCACCTGGAACAAAGAAACTCAACATTAAAATTGAAAACGCAAACGGCAGAATCCAGAAACTCCAGTTATTCATGCGCGGAAGAGCCATATCCGGTGCACCCACCATCAATGGAATCATCCAGTTCGCAAAGCCAACAAAGCCTGGCATAACCGCTCCAAAGACCATAATCAGCGCGTGCATAGTGGTCATTTGGTTGAAAAAATGCGGGTCTACAAACTGCAACCCTGGTTGGAATAACTCAGCTCGGATAACCAGAGCCATCGCGCCACCCAGCATTAGCATGGTCAGCGAAAAAATTAGATACAGCGTACCAATGTCTTTATGGTTGGTTGACATAACCCAACGCTTAAAACCAGTAGGCATGTGGTGATCGTGATCGTCGTGATGATCGAGTGCGGCTGCTTGTGCCATGGTTTCTCTCCTAAACTCTCTTACTGTCTTTTCGCTTTAATATCGGAAGGCAACACCACGTCACCCGTGTCGTTGCCATATGAATTTCTTTGATACGTAATAACCGCTGCGATGTCTTCATCGCTCAACTGACCACCAAACGCGGCCATGGCCGTGCCGGGCTTACCAAACATAACAATATCGATGTGCGCATCAATCGGACCAGTCGCTACCGCGCTGCCCGCGATGGCAGGAAACACGCCTGGAATGCCTTTGCCGTCTGCACCATGACACGCTAGGCAGTTAGACGAGACGTCCTTGCCTTTGCTGATCAGTTCTTCTTTCGTAAAGGTTTTAGACACTACCGGCTCCGCTTCTGCCGCGTCAGCAGCCGGTACGATTGCTTCAATTACCTCGTCAACCGTAGATGCGTCGGCGTCTGCCATCCCCTCAACGGTGTCAAACGAACCACCCGCGGCTACCCAAGCGTCGAATTGCTCACCCGTAACCACTTCAACCACGATGGGCATAAAGGCGTGGTCTTTGCCACATAGCTCTGCGCATTGACCGCGATAAATACCTTCTTTACCTTCGTCAACGCGAAACCACAGCTCATTGATATAGCCAGGAATCGCATCTTTCTTCGTGCCAAAGGCGGGAATCCACCATGCGTGAATCACGTCATTAGCCGTGATCAGGGCGCGAATTTTACGGCCAGAAGGTACGATCAAATGATTGTCGGTCTCGAGCAAATAATTCTCGCCCAAGCTCTGAGCATTGGCCTTGTCGAACTGGTCAATTTGATTACGTGGAGTCGCCAGCGTGGCAAAAAAACTAATGTCGCTGCCGTCTAGATACTCGTAGCCCCATTTCCATTGATAACCCGTGATTTTGATGGTGAGATCCGACTTAGTCGTATCCTCCATCTTAATCAGCACTTGTGTGGCTGGAATGGCCATAGCAACCAAAATCAAGAAAGGAATAACCGTCCAGACAATTTCTACTGACGTGCTGTGACTGAATTTGGCGGGTTCGTAGTTCTTGCTCTTGCGATGTTTAAAGATCGAGTAAAACATCACCGAGAACACCAACACGAAGATCGCTACGCAAATCCAAAAAATAAGCATGTGTAACGAGTAGATGTCGCGCGCGACTTCAGTCACTGGGTCTTGGAAGTTCAGTCGATACTCGGCCATCGCTAGGGCGCTTACGGACCACAATGTGGCGATCGCGATGAGACGCTGTACACGAGTGCGCAGCGTCCGATTAAGCTTGAATAAATTCATCATAGAAAAAATCGTCGATAAAGGCATGGTTTGAGAGTCCCTATTTAAAGTTACGACCAGTTTACAACAAGGTATTGCAATACCGTATCGTCAACAAGTGACCCCTTCTTAGTTAATACATTTATAAATCGCAGTGCCGCTTCAGGTAATTACGACATTGCGTTTTGACCAAATAACGCTGTTACTGACTAGTGCAATAAAATAATGCAATAAAACAGTGTAATAAAAAGTGTTTCAGGTGGCTTTAAGTGATAAGTGGCTTTAAGTGATAAAAAGTGTCCTCAACTCCAATTTTGACTTGCTAAATCGAAACGGAGCTTAACTGACTAACGCACTATTTCGCATAACGTTCAGCCTGAAGCATTATCAACTTGCATCAGTATTTTGCGGCAAGCTTAAAGACCCATAGTTTAACGCCTTCTATATTACCACCGAGGCCAAGCGCAGAGTTCACCAATGTGAAACGATTTGGAGCAGTATCGCGCGCGTATAGGTTTCGTTTTGTGGTCTTGTTTCTAGCATGCTCTGGGGCGGTGAGAAGGTATCACAAGGGTCAACCTTCGGCAACACAATAGTCGCTATAAGACACGCTCTTCGAGCAATTGATGGGGGCTACACCCACACTTAAAGCCTATGCCTTTGCGCAAAAAAAGGCTTTTTAAGTCTCGCCCTGCCTGCGCATGAATGTAAAACTAAAACCTTGGAACGCAGCGCCCGTATAAATTGGCAGCGAGACTCCGCAAGGGGGGAAATTGACTGCATGTTAATAGAAACGGCCTGCCCGTTGCCCACCTCTGTTTGTTTCCCGTTTTATGATTAAAAAGTCCATGGCCACACAACGCTCAATCAGCGCCTGATTCAGTGAACAGCCCCGACCCACGGTGGAATCTTAGCAAAATCAAGGAACACCTACTTGATGCGCTGTTTGCGCAGTATTGTGATGGTTGTGAGGCGCGCGTTTATGACGGCGTTCGGCTATGCCCACCGTGTTTTACTCAGTTGCCCCGCGTGCGCTACGCTTGTAGTTGTTGCGGCCAACAGCTCGGTGCCCGGGCCGACATCTGTGGATCCTGCTTAACGGAAGCTTGCCCGCAAGATGCGACGATCGCGCCCTTTTGGTTCACGACGACACTCGCTGAGCAAATCAAACAATTCAAATACGTAAATCAAGCGCATCTGGCTAGATCACTCGCACATCTGCTGCTAAATGAGCTCCAGCAACGTCCAAGAATAAAGCCAACTATAGCCACTCCTTCAGCCTTTACCGCGATAGTGCCAATTCCTAGTACACGCGATAAACTCATTCAACGGGGTTTTAATCCAGCCGCGCAGATCGCCCACCATCTCGGCAAGGCCCTGCGAATACCTGTCTTTACCCAGGTATTGTTAAAAAAGCCGACGGCGCCGAGTCAAGTGGGCAGCTCGCGCGCGCTGCGTCTACAACAAATGCGCGGACAATTTCAAATCAACCCTACACACTTAAACAGACTGCTTGCCCTAGCCGACCAGAGAGATACTGAACCTAAGGTTTTGCTCGTCGACGATGTACTGACAACGGGGGCGACCTTAAGCGCGGCATCAAAAGTGCTTAAAACGCAAGGCATCGCCCAAATTACCGCTGTTTGCTTGGCGCTAAGCCCATAACTAGGCCTGAGTGCAACTCGGGCGTTAGCGTTTTTGTCGCGACCTGAACGAAAAAAATATTATATGCAGATTGCACAGATTAGCACCGATTAAATCAAAAAAACTTGGGCCCTGCGGCGGGCATCCGTGGAGTTCAAGTTCAGCAGTAGCTCAACTTCACCCAAAATAATCTGTGCAAATCGGCGTTAATCTGCGGACAGTCAGTGAGATTTGTCGCGACTTGAACAAAAAATAGTATCCGC
>CAYGNS010000015.1:0-13073 GCA_964351295.1 uncultured Gammaproteobacteria bacterium | reverse complement strand
AATCACAACCAGCCAGATCTTCATTGTTGTCGGTGGGTTTGATCAACGCTAAAACGTTAGCCGCTTTCGACGCATCCATCTTGCCGCGCGCTACACCCTTTTCAAGCAACTTCTCGGAATAGCCCTTACCGCGCTCAGCTGCGTCTAAGCTCATGTCTTTTAAGACCACTTCAATACCTGCCATCGCCGAGACATAAGCGATGCCCTGCCCCATCATGCCCGCACCTAAAATACCGAGCTTGCGAGTGGGTGAATGCGGTACATCTTTGGGTCGGCTAGCGCCGCCGTTGATCTTATTCAGTTGAAAGAAAAACGCAGTGATCATGTTTTTGGCAACAGGACCCGCCGCGACCTTAGTGAACTCGCGTCCTTCAATACGCAGGGCGGTGTCGAGATCCAATATAGATGCTTGAAATGCAACGTCCATGGCCGCCGTAAGTTGCGGCATTAAACCACGCGACTTTTGGTGCAGCATGGTGGGGCCCATCACCGCTACTTGCGCATTGCGTGGCGTATTGACGGCGCCCCCTGGAATGCGAAAACCTTTTTGATCCCATGGCTGCACAGCGGCTTCAGGATTGTCTTTGTTAGCAAGAATAAAGGCTTTGGCGGCCGGTATGAGTTCGTCTGGCGTATCCACCAGAGCGTGGATCATTCCCTCGGCCAGCGCTTGCTCAGGCGTTACGCGCTTGCTTTCAAGAATGTACGGCAGTGCTTTTTCTACGCCCAACAACTTCGTTAAACGCACTACGCCACCGCCGCCTGGAAACAAGCCAAGCGAGCATTCGGGTAGACCAATCTGTACCGATTTGTGATTCAGCGCTACGCGATAATTACAGGCTAGGCACAGCTCATAACCACCACCGAGCGCCGCGCCATTAATAGCGGCCACCACCGGCACGGGGAGTTTTTCCCAAAAGCGCAAACCCGCTTTCATAGCTTCTACGCCCGCAAAAAACTCGGCGGTTTTATCCGCTTGTACGGCCACTAGATCATTCAGATCGCCTCCCGCAAAAAATACTTTTTTGGCCGATGCGAACACCACGCCTGCCAAGTCTTTTTCGGCTTCGACCTTAGCGATGGTCTCGCTCATGGCCGTATGGTATTCGGCATTCATGGCATTCACCGGGCCGGTCATGTCCATGGTAATGGTGACGATATTGTCGGCGTCTTTTTCGTATTTAAATACACTCATTTTAATTCTTCCTGTAATTAAGATTTACACGAGCTCGATGATGCACGAGATACCCATGCCGCCACCCACACACAGCGACAACATCGCGCGCTGTTTGTTGCGGCGCTCTAATTCGTCGATCATGGTGCTCACCAAACAACCGCCCGTCGCACCCAAAGGATGCCCCATGGCAATGGAGCCACCATTCACGTTGGTCACTGAATGATCCACCCCAAGGTCGCGCATATAGCGCATGGCTACGGATGCAAACGCTTCGTTGATCTCCCACAGATCGATATCGCTTTCGGTCATGCCGGCTGTTTTAAGCGCCTTTTTAGCTGCTGGGCCAGGACCCGCCAACATAATGATGGGGTCTGAAGCCAATATAGAACCGGCCACAATTCGCGCACGCGCTTTTAAGCCTAAGTCTTTACCAGCTTGCTCGCTGCCAATCAACACGGCACTCGCGCCATCCACAATGCCCGACGAATTGCCCGCAGTATGCACGTGATTAATGTGGCTCAGTTGGTTGTATTTGCGCAGCACTAGGTCATCAAAACCGTATTTGCCCATCTCGGCAAACGACGAACGCAAGCCCCCGAGTGCTTCCATCGTGGTATTGGGTTTAATGAAGTCATCGCGCTCTAAAATCATGTTGCCATTTTTATCGCGCACGGGAATCACTGATTGATCAAACCAGCCGCTGTCGCGCGCATGGGCTGCGCGGCGTTGCGACTCTAACGCAAAAGCGTCTACGTCTTCGCGGCTATAACCGTCGAGCGTGGCGATGGTGTCGGCACCAATACCTTGCGGTACGAAGCTGGTTTTAATCATAAACGCGGCATCCGACGACATTGGTCCGCCGTCGGACCCCACCCGCCACCACTAGCTGCTCCCAGCCCGACGCGACTTTTTGCGCGGCGGTATTCACGGCCTCTAAGCCCGACGCACAAAAGCGGTTGAGCTGTACGCCGGCCACTGATTCATCCCAGTCGGCATTTTGTACAATCATTTTAGCGATGTCGCTGCCTTGATCGCCCACCGGCGCAACGCAACCCATAATCACGTCATCCACATAGCTGGTGTCTAGGTCGTTACGCTCTTGCAGCGCGCGTAACAAGCCTGCGCCAAGATCGACTGGCTTTACTTCGTGCAAAGTGCCGGTGGCTTTGCCTTGACTGCGCGGAGTGCGCACGGCGTCGTAGATAAATGCAGTATTGCTCATGGGGTTCCTCGTTAATGTCGGGGCGTTATGCGATCAGTTGATAAGCACTCATTAGCTGCGCTTTACAACTGCATTGCGGCCTACTACTAATGGCTTTGATCGCAAGGGTATGAAATCGATTGGTAGTGTACTCCCCGCACATCAACAGCTAAATGACATCTGCTGACGTTTTAATTGGCATTTTTTATTAAAACTTAAGCATAAATGTGCTTAAATTGTTGAATGCGAAAAGTCAGTATTGCCACATCCTTTGTGCATCAGATTATTGAAGGCGCCAACGCGCAGGGATTAGACTGCATGCCTATTCTGCAACGCCATGGCATTTCGCCGCTGTCGTTGCAACGGACTCAAGCCGGGACTACAACCGGAACGACAGCCGGGACAGCCTCATCTGAAGGCGGAACGGCTCCAGCCGACCCCAGCGCCGCTAACCGCGAAGCGCATGTACCGCTCGATAATATCGCACGTGCGTCGGTCGACATTATGACCGCGCTCGACGACGAATATTTAGGTCTGTGCCATAAGCCGCAACGCTTGGGCTCGTTTAATATGATGGCGCGCGCGTGCATTAGCGCACGCACCATCAAGCGGTCGCTTAGGCGCTGCGCGCGGTATTGGAATTTGTTTGAAAACACCTTCGAGCATCAGGTGTTGATTTCTTCTGGGCGGCTGTATTACCAGATTGATTTACGCCCAGAGCAAGCCGCGCTCAACGCTTACGCATGGGAAGCGATTCTCTCGACCACGCATCGATTTCACTGTTGGCTGGCGGGTCAGTTTATTCCGCTTAAATCAGTCTCGTTGCCTTACTCGCCACTGACCCATCGCTTAGAGACTCAGCGCCTGTTTTACGGTGCGCCCATCAGTTACAACCAACCTTCTGGGATGATTGAAATGGACGGCCGGTTTACCAATGTCGAGATAGTACAGAATAGTGACACGTTAGACACCTACCTCGCAGGCTCCAACCTTTCGCTGCTCTACCAACCAAGAAACTACCGAGTGATTGGGGATCAAGTACGCCAATGGCTGGAAAAAAACTTACGGCAAGGCAATTACCATTGCACACTCAAACAGGCCGCAGAGCATCTGCGCATTTCGCAACAAGTGTTACACCGTCGCCTACAAAACGAGTCAACCTCGTTCAAAGAGGTTAAAATGCAAACACGGCGTGATATCGCCATTAACATGCTCAGCCAGGGGCGACACCGAGTGGAAGAAATCGCGAGCCTCGTAGGCTTCTCAGAACCTAGCGCTTTTATTCGCGCATTTAAAAGTTGGACCGGCGAAACACCGCTTATGTACAAGCAAAAAACCGCCACGGCCGACCGCGACTAACACTAATCTGCACCCAATTTGCTAGACTCGGCGCGCCACTTGGACTCTTGCTTGCAATTTCACCCCAGCCACAATGACTAAACAGATTAAACAAATTCAACAAGGTGGATTACGCCGTCGCCTCGCCTTGGGCGCAGCGGGTGCACGCAGTGGGCTGGGCCTGTTGTCGTCACGCGCATCGGCCTTGTTGGTGCCCAAGGAACACCAGCAAGCGCATCACGACGCCGCATTAGAGCGCGAAGCCTTGCGCTTTGTGGCGAATTTAGGCGAACTCAAAGGCGCTTATGTAAAGATTGGCCAGATGTTGGCCCTGTACGGCGAACACATATTGCCTAAGCCCATCACCCGCGCCTTGCATACGCTGGAAGATCAAACCTGCTCGTTGGAGTGGGACACGGTGCGCGCGCTACTCGCAAGCGAACTCGGTGGCCGTATTGGCGAACTAAAGATTGACTCAACGGCCTTTGCCGCCGCCTCGTTGGCGCAAGTGCATCGCGCACAGTCAGTGCTTAAAGAGGGCCGTTCAGAGTATGCGGGGGAGCTCGACTTAGCTCTAAAAGTACAATACCCCGGCATCGCACAGGCCATTGACGGAGACTTCGACTCCGTAATTCAAATGCTCAAACTCTCAAGATGGTTAAAAGCCGGACGCGATGTAGAGGAATTTACCCAGCAACTGAAAGTGCTGCTCAAACAAGAGGTGGACTACGGCTTAGAAATGGCACGACTGCAAAAGTTCGACAAGTTGCTCGCCAACGACCCCGTCCTACGCGTGCCTACCGTGTATCCCCGCTGGAGCACCAACAAATGCTTGGCCATGGAATACATCGAAGGCTACGCGGTAACGCATGAAAAAGTACAAGCGCTAAGCCAATCTCGCCGCAACGCACTGGCTAAAGCCATGCTCAAGCTATTCTTTAAAGAAGTGTTTGAGTGGCAAGCCATGCAAACCGATCCCAATTTCGGCAACTACCGTATTCAATTAAACGAAGGTGCGGACGATCAATTAGTGTTGCTGGACTTTGGTGCTGTGCACGATCTACCCAATTCATTCACGCGACCACTGCAGCGCGCCATTATTGCGGCCTTTAACCATAACCACGCCGATTTAATCAGCGCGCTCATCGAACTACGTTGCTTACGCACGACTGACTCAAGCGAAGTACAAGCCTCGTTCGCTGAGTTTTGTTGCTTTATTATTGAGCCGTTTCGCCAAGACTTTTCGGCGTTGCCTGAGCACGCCCATGATGGCAATTTATACGACTGGCGCAACTCAAGGCTGCTGCGCCGCGCGGGCAAATTAGGCTCGCAAAAACTACTACTCAAAGGTTTTGTGATGCCGCCTCAAGAGTTCATGCTGCTGGTACGCAAGCTCACGGGCGTTTTTACCTTTGTGTCTACGCTCGATGCCAAAATCAATTCTTATGACATACTAGAGCCGTATTTGTAGCAGCGCCCGATGGTTGCGCTTAAACCAAAAGGCGACAAACTAAATTTGGGTATTGGAGGATTGCATGAGTTCGACTCGCGATAGAGCGAAGCAAAACATACCATCAGTGGTAATGACCTTGCTCAGCATCATACAAGCGCTGGCACTGGCCGCCTTCTGGGACCAACTCATTGTCAACTACCCCAATTATTTGCAATGGAGCGCACGCGCGGCACTCGGCTGGCTGCAAATTTTCACGAGCTTTCTACTCATTATTTTAATCTGGTTCGCCTACATCGAATCAGTGATTCGCCTGCGTTGGCACCCCGACATCATCGATTTAATCGCGCCCCTGTTTATTGGCCTATTCCAGTTGTCGATCATTCACAATATGACAGTCGCGTCGTTTGGCTACTGGCTGTGTTTTCAAGCCATTCTCACCGTGATCATTTATTTTCTAGAGCAACGCTTGGCGCGCCGAGCCCGCGAAGACGACGACAATATCGAACTATTCCAAGAATACGGCCGCGCCACATGGAAAACCCATGCGGGCTTTGTGAGCCCTGCCCTACTTATGTTCAGCAGCGGGGTATGGTTTTTAAACCACCCGACCGATTATGGGACTATGTTAGTCGTGGCCGCGTGCTGCTTAATCTACTACGTGCTCTCGATGCGGGTCTTAATCCTAATCTGGCATAGCGCGATGGCGAAATAGCCCCGCTGTCATTCCCGCACCACCCGTCAATCCCGCGCACGCGGGAATCCAGTTCCTCTAAGTAGCACCGCGATAGAAAATGGATTCCCAGGGAAGGCGGCGGGGCGGCCGAACAACTCAATCCATACATTTAACTCTAGCGAATTCCAATCATTCTCGATATATCTAAACACCCTTCATAAAAATTGCTGTGCCTATTAGGGTTGTATTTGATATGAATAGTCACTACATTGTTACATGTAACTAATCTAGGGAGTGTTTTATGGGAACCACCAACGTCAACGCACGAGTACAAAAGCACCGTAACGCTTTGCGAAAAGCAGGCTTGCGACCCGTGCAACTATGGGTGCCTGACACGCGTCGGGCTAACTTCGCCGAAGAATGCCGCAGACAATCCCTACTAGTGGCACAAACTGATAGCGCCAATACCGCTATACAGCAATTCATGGATGAATCCTTATCGGAGCTTGACGGTTGGACAGAGTGAACCGTGGCGATTTAGTAACCATTGCGGTGCAAGGCGATTTCGGAAAACCTCGCCCGGCCTTAGTTATTCAAGCGAATCTGTTTCCCGACAGCTCAAGTGTGACCGTTCTGCCTATTACTAGCACATTGGTTGCCGCGCCGTTGTTGCGTGTAACGCTTGAGCCGAGCGCCGCGAACGGCTTACAAAAACCATCGCAAGTGATGGTAGACAAAACAATGACTGTTATGCGCGAAAAATTTGGTCCCACTTTTGGGCAGATTGATACTGATGCGATGGTCGAGATCGAGCGTTGTTTAGCCGTGTTCTTGGGGATCGCTAAATAAAGAGCTCCGCAACCAACAAAGAAACTTCGCCAGGCGGCACAAAAGCGAGACGAACAAGGCTTTACGTTTAATGCCAAGCGCTGAGTTCGTTCCGTTAGACCCGCACATCGTCGACGTAAAACCCTTCGATTTCTTCTTACCATTAAGCATTATGCCAACGCGCTTGTTTACACCAATGGCCTAGCTGGAAACGCTCTAGATGCCCGCGACGGTTATGGCCACACCCACGCACCCCAACCCGCATGCACATAGAATCAACAAGCGAGTTGATACAGTTAAAGCTCATTTTTTAAAGGATTAACCAATGGCATCGCATCGAATTGCTATCTATGGTGGCAACGGCTTCATTGGCTCACATATTGCCGAACATCTCTCTGCTCACGAGCTTTGCGTGCTCTGCTTGAGCCGCACCGGTCATAAGCCAGCCCACTTGCGCGATCAAGCGTGGAGCGAAGAAGTGCGCTGGTGTGTTGGCGACGCCAACGAGCCCAACCTCAAATTACTGTCCAGCGCTAACACGTTGGTGTGCGCTGTGGGCTCGCCGCCCCTGCCCACTTTTTCGCAAGACGCCTTCGATGCGAAAATACACAGCAACGGCATTGTTAACGTGAACGCCATTCGAGCAGCAGGCGAAGCCGGCGTGAAGCAACTCGTGTTAATTAGCGCCAAGATTCCATGGCCATTACAACGAGATTCGTTTGCTTACACTAAGGGCAAGCGCATGAGTGAAGCTGCGGCCACAGAATTCGCCAATCTTTCACCCGAACATCAAGCACTAATTTTGCGTCCAGGTGTTGTATACGGAACCCGCTACACCCAATCAGGTCGCGCCATTCCCCTAGGCACCGTAATGGGCCCCTTAGCAAAAGTATGTGGTTCGCAATTTAATGCCGTTGAGCAAGTGGCCACACGAGTGACCGACTTTATCACCAAGCCAGAGAACTATGCGTCGGGCTGTACGATTTTAACGGGGCAGGAAATTTAACTTTTCCCAAGCGCACTGACACAAGTAATAACCCGTCATTCCCGCACCACCCCCGTCATTCCCGCGAATCGCTGCATGGACGCAGCGAGTAGTGCAACGCAGGAGCAGTTGCCGAGGCGGAGGTCAGACGTTAAATGCTTAGCACCGTGCCAGGTAATGGGTCCCCGCCTGCGCTGGGAAGACGGCGGGTTGATACTCCCTGCTACATCACTCCGCCTGCAGAGTAGCTCAGTTCACGCTGTATAGCTGATCTGAGTAACGATGGGCTGACCGGTTTGTGCAACACAGTAAAGCCGCTAGCCGTTAGCTCCTGCAGCCTTTGCGGCGACGTATCGCCGGTAACGATAATTGAGGGAATGTTTCGGTTGAGCTCGTCGCAAATACGATTAATTGCAGCAATCCCCGTTTTGTTCTCGCGCAATCGGTAGTCGGCAATAATCAACATAACCTGTATTTCCGTTTTAACCACTAACTCTACGGCGCTCTCTTCGCTGTCGGCCATCAACACGTTGCAACCCCATGAAGTAGCCAGATTATGCACACTCATCTGTATTCCTGCGTCGTCGTCTATAACCAGCATCGTTACTCCTGACAAATCAACCAAGGGCACTTTTTGCTCAACGTTCAACTCCACCCGTTTGCAATCGCCCAAAGGCAAGTAGAGCGCAAAGGTAGTTCCGACCGACAGTTGCGATGAAACATAAATGGGAATACCTAGCTTCACGCAGAGCCGCTGCACAATCGCTAAGCCTAGACCAAACCCTTTGTTGCGGTCTCTCTCTGGGTTGTCGATTTGATAATACTCGGAAAAAATTTCGCATAATTGATCAGCTGCTATGCCTATACCTGTATCCCGAACTAGAATTCTCACACGTTGGTACGCTACTTCCCTAACCTCGAGTTCTATAGATCCAGCCGGCGTATAATTGATCGCATTAGCTAAAAGGTTCTGCATTACGCGCTCGAACAAAATAGGGTCAGTGATTATGGATTCTTGACTGGCTCTAACCACCAACTTTAGATCTTTGTTCGCTGCTTCAATGGCATAGTCACGCTCTAGCGAATCAAGAATGTCTTGCGTCTTTACATGAATTCGATGAGCCTTGATTACATCCGCATCCAGGCGCGATACATCGAGCAAACTATTAAATGAATGATTCAATGCAGCATTGCTTTGACGAAGATTTGCAAGAATCTCTTGACCACTTGAGTCGTTCACGTATTGCTCAAGTGCAGACAGCAACAGGCCCGTCGAGTGCATGGGCTGACGCAGATCGTGACTGGCTGCCGCTAAAAATCGATCCTTTGAGCGAGTGGCTTGCTCGGCCGCCTCTTTTTGTATCCGCAGCGCTTCCATCAGCTGAATGTTTTTAAAGTTGAGTTCGCGTCCTTCGGTAAAAATCTGCTTTGCTTTAAGGCTAAGCATCAAGCTCACAACAAAGAAAAAAATAATCATTGAGCCTATTGCTATATGAAACTCATCGCCCTGCAAGATAAATCGCCCAGCGAACATCATTGAGGCAGGAAACGCAAAAGCAGCGAAAGCTGGCGGATAAGCCGCATTAGTGGAAATTGCTGACGCGGTATAGCCCGTAAGCACAAAGCTTGAGAACAAGGTATAAACCGTCACCTCGTTGGTTAAAAAAAATGTGGGGATTAGGCCCCAATGAATGCCACCCAAAAACGACCAAAACAGGCTAAGGTTTAACCAATACTTGTAGTTTTTAAGGCTAGTCTGATTGGCATTAAACCCCCGACAACTTAGCCATCGAAAGAAGACCAAACACGCCGCGCTAACTATCCAGACCAGCAAATTGGTCTTAGAAAAATCGCCCGACCAAAATACAACGAAAGTGGCGAACGTAACAAACGATGTGCCAAACAGAATCAAAAAGAGGTTTTTATAAACCGCATTCGTTTGTTCAATCTTTAGATAGTCTTGAATATCCACCTTAAAATTATACGTTCAAGTGAGCAATTAATCGCGCCACAAATGTCACTTGCAGTATGCGAGTGTGGCGAGCACATGGCGCACTAGCACGTTAAGAAATTCAGGCTATTATTGATCAAGTCAACGCAGTTTTTAGACGCGGAGTTATCCAGCACAGTACCTGATGTGATTATTGACTGAATGATTTTTGAATTATCATTATTGATGGACAAAGTATTTCCACTTCCAGTAGACATCTCCAAATTGGTCGCGAAAAAAGCACCAACTGGTGAATCGCCTAGGGATAACTCAAAGCTAGAAAAGAAACGAACGTTCGTAAGTTTCGTTAGCCCAAACCTTGCATATATCCCGAACGAATCACCAACAACACCATCGCTCTGTAAAGCGACATAAGTGTTTGAGATTTCCACACCAAACGAGTGGCTTAAAATGCCATACGTTTGCCCAGAAGACATGCTGTCGGCATTCACTTGCAAATCCTCGATTCTTGCAGACCCACTCACATAGAGAGCCGTACGAAAATCAGTTGGTCCAGTAACTCCAGCGTTAACAATATCTAAATGTGCTATCGATGTATCACTCAACATTATCATTAGCGCGGACGATTCACCATCGGCAGCGCTACTCTGATCACCCACCAAAAACGTCAAGTCTTTTCCACTACCTCGAATATGCACATGATTTTTAACCTCGAGAGTATCGGCGAGTGTATAGATTCCAGGGCCAATAAAAATCATATACGGATTAACGGGGGTGGCGTCTGTGATCGATGCCATCGCATCAGCCACATTCGTAAAATCGCCGTTCTCGGCAGACACGGTTATAACGTTTTTTAACGACGCTGCCTCAGCATCGCCGAGCGGAATAACCACTACTTTATTGTGCGCACCTACCGCAACAGAGAACGCAATACTCGATGCGATAAGAATTTTGGCAAGGTGTATCAATTTCATCATTATCTCCCGTTGTGTGGTTGAAACAGCAAACCAGTGCGTTTTCGAACTACGTTGAACCTAGAGTATGGTGGTTGAGCGAGAGGTGTCGACTATCCAAAAGTTTAGGCGCACTGGATTAACATCGCTAACCCACAGAATGTTGGCTTCCGAAAATAACAAGCAACGGCCTGCCTGCCCCACTAACAACTAATTAAGGCCGGGGTGTTGTCAATTAGATTGACACAATTTGTTAATCCAGATCTATCTTCAACACTGCCAGAGAAAATTGTCGATTGAATTATCCTTGACTGATCATTATCTATTAAGAGTGCGTCACCAGCCGAACTACTCATTTTTAAAGAGGTAGAGTAAAAATGGCCATTTGGTGAATCGGCGAGCGCAGTCTCTCCATTTATCGTGGAAATGCTAACCTCATTAATTGCCATTGTTCCATTTCTTACAAAAACCGCTCTTGAGCTAGCCACTTCGCCTTGGGTCGATGCAACCACCGTCGTATTGAACACGCCGATGTCCTGTGAATCGCTCAATACGCCATAAACTGTAGCGGTGGCAAAATCGGAGACATTCACGTGTACATTGTCAATCGTTACTATTGAGGTTGAAGCAGCATAGATTGCCGTTCGAAAGTTATTTGCACTCGCAGTCCCAAGTTTTGACGCGATCACCGACTCAGCATTAGATAGTGCTAGGTTTGCAATGGTCGAAAACCCTGAGATACTCACTAGCGCTGAAGTTTGGTCAGCGACGGAACCTGTAACATCGCCTCGCAGAGCTGTAATGTTTTTTCCACTACCTCGAATATGCACATGATTTTTAACCTCGAGAGTATCGGCAAGTTCATATCTTCCTGGTCCAATAAAGATCACATACGGATTTTCGAAGTCAGCGTCTGTGATCGATGCCATCGCATCAGCCACATTCGTAAAATCGCCGTTCTCGGCAGACACGGTTATAATGTTTTTTAACGACGCAGCCTCAGCATCGCCGAGCGGAATAACCACTACTTTATTGTGGGCACCCACCGCAACAGAGAACGCAATACTCGATGCGATAAGAATTTTGGCAAGGTCTATCAATTTCATCACTATTTCCCGTTGTTTGGTTGAAACAGCAAACCAGTGCGTTTGCGGACTATGTAGAACCTAGAGTATGGTGATTGAGCGGGATGTGTCGACTATCCAAAAGTTTAGGCAGAACGGGTTAACACCGCTAAACTAATCAACATCTGCGCCATTTAGGTCACCGAATGAGTTTTGCTTGTGAACAGCACCCGAAAATTTCTATTAGTAGATGATCACCGTCTGTTCTTGGAAGGCATGCAATACATGCTGGAGAAAATCGATGCGGAAATTCGCGTTGACACCGCGGATTCCGTAGTTGGAGCACTTCACCTTTTTGACTCAGGCAAGCATTACGACCTGCTATTGCTAGACCTCGCGCTCCCGAATATGGATGGCTTTTCGCTTATTCAATCACTACATAAACGAGGCATTATTGTGCCGATTGTAATTGTGTCCTCAACGTCCGATGTAGCTGATATACAAAGAGGGCTGCAGATGGGTGTCTCAGGCTTTATCCACAAAAATGCGTCCAGCGATGAAATGCAGTCAGCAATAAGAAGAGTGCTGTTAGGTGAGCTGGTCTTACCAGAAAGCATGAGCACCAGCTTAAAGGCGGCGGTACTGAGCGATCAAACCACCACCCTCATCCCTGAGTCGGATCAAGCCATTGGGCCGCGCCAAATTGAAGTGCTAAAGCTGATTGAAAACGGCATGTCGAACAAACAAATTGCGCGAGTATTAGCGATCAGCGAGGCCACAGTTAAATATCATATTGGAGTAATCTTTCGGCAGTTAAATGCGAACAGCCGTACTGCGTGTTTGGCTAAAGCGCGCGAACTCAAATATTTATAGCTCTGCTCGGTCATTCCCGCGCCCCCTCCGTCATCCCCGCGCAGGCGGGGATCCATTATCTGGCATACTGCTAGGCCATGGATTCCCACCTTCGTGGGAATGACAGGCATAGTGCTAGGTCATGGATTCCCGCCTGCGCGGGAATGACATAGGGAAGCGTGGGAGTGACAGAGAGTCTAATAATCGCTTACTCAACTCTTACAGTCGCCGTTACCGTAGTAGTTCCAGCGCATACCGCTTGGCCGTCTATTACATTTTCGGTTGTTAGTCCGAATGATAGCGCTATGCCCGAGGTGAAGGCCTTGTTCCACTCAACTGGGAAATCATCTTCGTCGTCGCCACCTGGATTGTCTTCAGACATTGTACCTTTTAGGGCAAACTGCTCTCCAAAATCGGCGATAAATATAACCGGAGTGCCGCTGATTGTTGCAGTGCTGCCAGCGTTGGTGTTTCGACTATTGTCTGAATCACTATTTTGCCATGCTGTTTGCGTTGTTTGTCCTACGTCGCCGAACGTTGCAGGCGTTTGATACCCCAGCGTCCAATCCCACTCCTCGTTGGTCGAATCGTCACAGTT
>CAYGNS010000014.1:0-13233 GCA_964351295.1 uncultured Gammaproteobacteria bacterium | reverse complement strand
CTTGAGAGGTATAAGTTTGAAAAACAAACTAACAAACTCAATCACCTGCCTACTGGTTTTAACAGGTGTGAAAGCTGGAAACCGAGTTTGCTCGCAGACGAACTATTCGCTGCCCTGTGTCACAGCGTTAAGCTTGTCCAAAAGTTCGTGGCCGCGATTAACATCGCTAGATGCAGTAAAGCGAGCCTAAGTTTGCGGCGTTAAATGGCTAACCAGTGTCGCGCGAAGAATTAATATCTGCAGCCCCTTTTGCGTATCGAGCCACTAAAAGCGGTTTGGTGCAAATCTTATTTGAAGGCGGCATTGTGACGACACTAAGTGGCGCAGAGTCGAGGCGCTTTATTGCGAAGGTTAGCGCGTTAGACTCAGATGGAGCGCAGCTAGCAATGGCAAAGGTCACCGGCCACTTTAAGCACGGTACGGAGCGAGTTTCAAAACTCGCGAGGCGCCTTAAGTAACCGACAGAGCTAAGTTGGTGCGCTACTTAGCAACAGTAAGGGCATTGCCCTGTATTCGGTCGTTGGATGCGCTTACCGCGCACCCCCTGCTCTAGGTGTTATGCAAGATGCTTGCAAGCAATGGAAACTAGAGTTGATAAGCAAGATAGCAAAGAGATTGCTATTTAAAACACCGTACAGCCACAGATTGGACCGATCTGAAGCAGCCCAAAATGTGTTTGCGGGCAAGGGTTTGAATCGTTAATTACCTTGGGGGATATAACTTAGATCGTGTTCGAGCGCTCGCCTACTACACGGCAAGAATTCGATGACTTGTTGCTTTTCCTGCTCGAATATAACCACCTGGAAGAAGAGCGAAAAGCTGCACCTATATACAGTTTATTAGGCAAGCGCTTAAAAAGCGGTTACATTTAACACTAAATCACGCGCGCTTTTATCCCTAAACAGATCAAGAACGGGTATAAAAACAATCCCCTACCGAAAAAGTGCGACTGTTAACGCGCACAAAACAGCATAATAACAAGCAAGCTCGCTTTACCACCCTCGAGAGGTATAAGTTTGAAAAATAAACCAACAAACTCAATAGCCTACCCACGGCTTTTAAAAAGTTTGGAAGCAGGAAACCGAGCTTGCTCGATATTAAGCTGTTAGGCGAGACGGCTTAGTCATGGACATCGCAAAAACAAAGTTTTCCGAAATCGAAATCTTGAAGAGTTGGTTTCCTGACAAAAACTCCAGCTATTTTTGGTGTGGCCCTGGGTTACGCTTTCCATTCAGCCACGAAAGCTTTCTGGAAGATATTCACTGGGAGAAAATGCCTTCGTACTCCCTTCTTGATAATGCGGGCGGGTTTGTCGGTTTCGGCCAGTATTATGAAAAAGCCGGTCGGTGCCATCTTGCTCGGCTGGTAATTTCGCCAGCTCTTCGTGGGCACGGTCATGGCCAGTGGTTTATATCGCAGCTAATTTACATCGGCACAAAAGACCTAAATACAAATGAATCTTCATTATTTGTAGTCAACCACAATGAAAAAGCATTGAAGTGCTACGGAGCGCTCGGCTTCAAAAAAGAAAATTACCCACCGAAGCATAAACATTTTGATGACATTGACTTCATGGTCCGCAAAGGAGCCTAACAAGTGCAAGCAATCGCTTCACTTCGTTTCGCTGGGACTGTCAAACGCTGACGCGTTTGCCAGCCCCTGTTGCAAGCGTTATTCGTACTGAGTGAAATGATAGATTTATACAAGAAATTAGTTTTGTCGGTTATCGGGTTTTATCTATTGTTTCTTATGTCCCCATATCTTTGGCCCCTCGCCCCCGAACAGCGAGATGCCTATGAGTGGCTGGGTTACGGTGGATCAATAAATCCTTATGGTGCAATTCCCTATTTATTTGCGGCAGGTTTTGTTCTAACGCTGGTCGGCATGTATCAATTGAAAGAATGGGGTAGAAGGGGGCTCTTGGCATTGAACCTGCTTTATGGGCTGTCGCTCCCTCTATGGGGTATGCAGGTTGCTAGGCCTCTTGATACTTGGTTTGGCTATTGGGTCGGCGGAGGTATGATCGTAATATTAACTCTCGCATATACATCATTGAATAGCTCATTTGAAAAAGACGAATAACAAGTTCAAAAACTACACGCCTTCGGCTCGGACGCACTTTGTGCGCCCGTTTTAAAGGCGTTATGAATACAGGGTAGCGAATGGACTCCGAATTAATTAATAAATGGATCGAATACCATTCAACAAAGGATAAGAGTTTGTACTGGGCATGGGAGGCTCTGGATGAAATCGTCCAAAACTCCCCTGATGAAGCATTGAGTTATATTCTGGAAATTGCAACATCAACAAATAATCAGGAAGTTTTATCTAATTTGGGAGCGGGGCCACTAGAAGATTTTTTAGCCCTTTACGGTGCTAACTACATAGAGCATGTAGAAACAAAAGCTCGTCAGGTACCCCAATTTACTATCGTGGTTAAAAGCGTTTGGCAAAATTCTATTGAGCAGTCGGTTTGGGAAAGGGTTTGTGCCATTCAAGCAAGACATTCACAACAAGCTGGTGTTGTTCGCAACGCAAAAGGCGCGCGGCTGGGACAGCCTCCACGCCGCTTTGCTCCGTTTCGGCTGCCCCAAACCACGGCGTTATATGAATAGGCTATGCGGAAATATTTAAGTTACTTGACAGCTGAGACGTATGGGTTCCTTTTTGTAATTTTTTTCTATGCTCTTGTGATTAAACTTTTTAATGGTGACTCTCGAGGGTGTGGGGGTAACTCCGAAGCTGCTGAATACGCTAGATCTTTGAGCCAAAGCCGACTGAAACAGCTACACATAGATATGGAAAAATATTATAAATCTAGTGTGTCTTACGCTGATGAAATTCGTATTAGGGGAAAAGTCGATGTTCCAGACGAGTTCAAAGACTTAGATATCGTTAGTGTTAGACCCAGGCGGACTCAGATAATGGTTGAAGGTTGTTTTGACCACTATATGTACATGGATTTCAAAGGTATAGATGAATCTAATACCAAAGAAATAATATTGCGGTACGGTGAAGCATATGAAGGTGTCCCACAACAAACAGAACGGATATGGCCCATTTAAAAACATATAACAAGTGGCTTAACGAAATCGGACGTGCAAAAAGCGCCCGCCGTTTAGCCGGGCGTTATGTTCACTTAGATGGAGTTATGAAATGAAGCGTATCGAAAAATTTGTGTGGGCAGCAGCATTGATAGGTTTTGTCGCAATAGCCTACCTTCAAATCAACTATATTCAAGATAGGCTCAATCCGATTCTAGGTGATCTCGACTCCAAATGGGACAAGATAGTTTTTGATCTTTACTTGTCAACATTCTTATCCTATCTAGATCATTTTATATGCGCTGCTTGGTTATATTTTGCAGCGAAAACAGAAGCAGTATCAAAGGGTGCTTGGGCGTTCTTTGGCTTAGCATTTGGTGTTTTAGGTATAGTCTGTTTCTATGCAGCAAGCGTACATTTTCAACTTAAGAGTCTAAAAAGGAAAGCAAGTACTAATAGAACATAACAAGGCGAAACACTGCCGCTTCGCTCGGACGCACTTTGTGCGCCCATGTTCACGGCGTTATGAATACTTACCTTAGGCCATGATTTTTATCGTTTTCTTGTTTGCGGGTATTTGGGTCTATATCCAATTTGATGATTCAATTTGGGCAACGTGGCTGGTTGTTGGGTTAACGTTTCTGACGAGCCTAATAATTAATGGGTTTTCGATTGCGCTTTTATTCGGAACAGCATTGATTGGTTTATTGGTGTTTGGTTATTTCAGCTTGCTTGACTACTTGTATAGGAGTAAATGGTATTGGCCAGCTATGATTTTAGGAGTGCTTGTAATAACAAGTATGATTTGGGCAATTTAATTCATAACAAGGCCGGCCATTCGCTAGGACACGCACTGCGTGCTCGCCTATGCCGACGGCGTTATACGAAGGTATAAATGAGCATCGAATCAATAAGAGAGAACATTCAGAAACACGGATGGCAATGTCAGTATGTATTTGATGCTAATGGGGAAAAAGAAGAATTTTCATATAGCATTGGTTTTGAAGAGTCATTTGATCATCCAGAAATCATGATTTTCGGGCTGGAACGCGAAACGATGCATTCGATTCTTTCCGATATTGCCTCTGATTTAAAGGAGGGACCGAAAATTTGAAGATGGCGTCAGAACTGGCGATGTTTTGTCCGGTGAATTTGAGGTCATGTTTAAGTATGTAAATGAAGAGTTTTTATCAGAGTACGCGGGAATAGCCACACGTTTTTACAATGAGCCATTCCGTATGATGGTTATGTTTTGGCCTGACAAATCAAATATCTTACCTACAGAGGTTGGTTGTAAACTTACGGCTCAAAATGAAGCACTCACAATCGTATAACAAGAGACTATGGTTTCAAGTCAAGTAATCATGCATAAGATGAATCCCAATGTCTGCCGTTTTTCAAAACACTACCGCTTCGCTCGGATGCGTTTCACGCGCCCGTGTTCGCGGCGTTATGAGTACGACTAAATGAAAGAAATAGATGTAGAGATTATGTTTAGGGAAAGGACGGGAGCTACGTATGCTAGGCTAGCTGCCTTTTCAGGGTTCTCTGCATTTGTTATTAACCAATGGTTATCGGATAGTTCATTACTTGGATTTAAACTAGAAACTATCGCTACGGCTTTGCAATTACTTGCGGTGTTTTCGGGCTTGCTCGCTTGTTGGTATTCCTTACGCCCCGCGTGTAAAGAGTGTGGAAGCAACGTTTGGAATCTAAGTGCGTGTAAAACTTGTGGTCAAAATCAATCATTCAAGCATCATCAGTAGAGCTTTTAGATAAATTTCAGCAGCTAGTAAAGGGGATCAATATGCGTCATTTTTTGCTTCTAGAGCGGACACATAATAAGCGGCTGAAAAAAGTGGTTGCGTTTAAATGAAAAGAAAACACACTAGCAAGTCAAACAATGCACGCTGCGCTCAGCCGCATTTCATCCGCTCGTTTTTGAGGAGTTATCTGTACTAAATGATTAGGCTATTTTTTCTAGAACTACCACTTAGTATGCTTATCGGGGGTGTCGGCTTATATTCCAGTTATATAGTTACTATCGGGGTTACAAGTAGTGTTTTAGATTATCCTTCAATTTTTTATTGGATGTCGTCTGCTATCGTTTTGGTATCGATTTTATATTTTCTAAATTGTTCAAATTACTTGTACGGGAAAGTAGTATTTAAAAATTTCATTCTAAAATTTCTGCCAAGCTTGGGTTTTGCGGTAGGCGTTTTGGCCCAAATTGCAGGCCTATTTCAGTGAAGGACGTAAAGACCGATAACAAGTTTGCAAAAATTGCTACGTTCGTTCCACTCACTGCGCGGGGCGCGTTTTCAACGCGCCCCTTTGCTTGGCGTTATACTTGAAGAGGAATGGTCCTATGAAACACTTGGTGTCAATGTCGCTAATCTTGGTTGGCATAATCCATTTGATTCCTCTTAGCGGCGTGCTAAGCGCTGAAAAGTTATATTCGCTTTATGGAATTGTCTTTGATGAACCGAACCTTGAAATCCTCATGCGGCATCGAGCTGTTCTATTTGGGATATTGGGAAGTTTCCTGGTTCTTGCGGCGTTTAAACCAGCTTACCAATTGGCTGGGTTAGTAACTGGTTTTGTCAGCGTAATATCGTTCATATATCTCGCGTTGACCGTTGGGGACTACAACGAACATATCGCCCGTGTATTTTGGGCAGATATCGTAGCTCTGGTCCTTCTTGTCGTCGGATATATAGGCTATGTCGTTATTCAGCAACGAGCCTAACGAGGCTCAACAATTCGCAACCGTTGGATGCCGGACTCGCTTCGCGCCGCCGCTGTTGAAGAGCGTTAGGCGTCACAAACCACACACCGCCTTAGCACGGAGAATTCACGAATGATCGAAATCAAGAATTTGCAGGGTCAAGTATTACTCAGCCTCTCTGGTGGCAAGATTTTGAACAGCCATGCCCAGATCATTGGCGAGACAGATGGAACGAAGTTGTTAAATCTTGCTGGCCAAGTCTTGGCAGAGGTCGAAGGTGGAAGCATATTCCGGAAGAAGGAGGAGGTGCTTCCTAGAGTAGAAGGCTCGCGAGTCGTTAACATTTCTGGGCAACATATTGCTACTGTTGAGAATGGAAGCGAAGATGAGCGAGCTTTGCTTGCTGCCGCGTATCTACTGTTTTTACAGTGCCCTTAGCGGGCAGCATTGCTTTGAAAACCCATGTTGCGATAGCCGCTGCTTAGGCCAGCGAACGGCGAAATCAGTAACGCCTAACGCTTCGCTGCAACGGATTGTTAGGCGACGAAGCCCCCTACCTGTAATTCCATTGAGTAGTGTTTGACCACTCAAGCAATATGTTTTATAGTTGCGAGATCAAACATTAAACAAACGAGTAAACTATGTCAGAAAAATCAGCCGATCAGTTGGTAATCGATCTCATGAACCTACAGGGCAAAATTCAAAGAAGGGTTGGCAGCGCGCTTTCAGTGCACGGCTTAGGTTTATCGGATTACTTTGTTCTAAATCAGCTATCTATAGCACCCTCTCAGAAAATGCGCCGGAATGAACTTGCAGAACGGGTTGGTCTGAGCCCATCTGGGATTACCCGCCTGCTAAACCCTCTGGAGAAAATCGGCCTTGTTGAGAAGGAATCAAATTCTCGAGATGCCAGAGTCAGCCTGGTTACCCTTTCAGGTTCAGGAAAACAGGTCTATGAAGATGCGAAAACGTCATTCTCGGAGGCTTCTCGCGTCTTGTTTGAGTCGCTTAATGCAACACAACTCAGTAAATTAGCCGAGTTGTTAAAGGCGCTACTGTGAATTTTGATTGCAGGATCACTTGTAAAAAGTAGTCCAAGCCTCTGCACAAGGCATCAGGCACCGAGTCGCCAACATCTATGATCTTCAGACCATGAAAAAGAACATATTAAAAAGTTTCATCCAGAAAGTCTGGAACGAAGGGAATATCGATGCTATTCCTGAGTATATAGCAGACAAATACAAGGTCATTCACGATCCAGGCGACCCCTGGAATGGTATGGATTTGGATATCGCCGGCTTTCAAAACAGAGTTGCCACATCTCGTGAGCCGATCCCGGATCAACAATTCGATATTCAAGAGATGTACGAAAACCACAATAGCGTATGCATAACATGGCTGTGGTCAGGAACTCATCTCGGCGCAATTTCGGGTATTCCGCCATCAGGTAAAAAGGTGCAAATGTCTGGGGCCACTGTTTATTACTTTGAGAACAACAAGATCACTGGGCATTGGCAAATAGCGGATCGGCTAGGAGTGTTTCAACAACTTCAGGCTAATCATAGTGCCTAACAAGGCCAGCCACGGGACGCTCAACTCGCTACGCTTGTTGCTACCCGTGCCTGCGATGTAAAGGCCTCAATGAATAAGATCGCTAAAATTCTGAGAGGTTATTCGAAGCTAAAGTTTAAAATGCTTGGTCACGCAACCATTAAGAATATTCCGACGGATAAGTTCAACCAACTTATTGAGTCTTTGATATCCACCGGGTGGGAAAAGACATATGTTTACGACGGGTTTGATGCTTGGATCGATTATGGCAAGGTAAAGCTAAAAAATAATGGTTGTCAGCTCACATTCGAATGGGACAACTGGACAGAAGGAAGCGTTGAAGGGTCAGCCAAAGAAATTGAAAAATTGGCTCGTACAAACAATTTAAAAGTCACCAACGAGTGGCGCTGGGCAGACTACGATGAAAAGCCTTAACAAGTTTGTTCAATTGACGTTTTTGTCTACGCGCCGCATTGGGGTGGCTGCGCCACTTTACCCTAAAACTCCACTAGAACTAAAACGCAAATGACAATGGCGTTAATTGCCTATGACAGTATTCGTATTCTTTATCGATGATCTAGGTCTGGAGGTATTCAACTCCAAGAAGGAGGCCATTGCGCATCCGAGGGCATCGACGTACAGAACGGAGAGTGCCTATTTTGGGACGAGTTCGGAACCAGTCTCAAAGCCGAGTTCTCTGTACCAAACAAAAGGGGTTGTTTTACTGAGGTATCTGGAGTCTATGATCTAGTGCCGTTTCCGTTAGAACCAGAACTATTGGAATTTCTACCGAAAGTGGGCTACGTTGAGGGGCATGGCCAGTTTGAGGATGTTGCTGACGTAAAGCGGCACTTTAAGTGGCAATGAAACCGCCCGCAAGAAACCGAGGCCTGGGATGCGCAAACAGCGTTCGCCCTTTATGGCACCGTTATGTGGCTTCGTGGCGTTCGAGTCTATAAGGTTTTTAAGAATGAATAATCCAGAAGATGTGTTTCATCACCTCAAAAATATACTGGTTCCATATTCAAATGGAATGGTTGTAGTTGTAGACGAGCCAGACAATTTCTATCTGGACACTCACCATATAATGAAAAATAAAAAACCAATGTATTTTGGCTCAACTAAAATCAACAAAAATTACGTGAGCTTTCATCTCATGCCTGTGTATGTCTTCCCAGAGCTATTAGAAGCCATATCGCCAAAACTTAGAGAGCGAATGCAAGGAAAGTCTTGCTTCAACTTTAAATCAATAGATGCCTCACTCCTTCAAGAGCTTAAGGAATTAACAAAGGCTGGTTATGCAAAATATCAAAAAGCAGATTACTTGTAGCTTTGGTAGGTCACATCACAAGGCGCTAAACTCGCTTCCTTTGGTCGCTGGGACACAAAAACAGAACCACGTATCGCGCATCATAGCCCAGCATTTGCGCCCCTCAGCTTCGCTCTATATCTATCTAATGTTTAGCTTGAGAAAAGGCATTCTATTATTGGGGCTATGTTGTTTAACTGCATGCTCATCTGTCCCAAAGTCTCCAAACTATTGTTACAGTGGAGTAGTAAGCGAAGAACTGGGAAACTCAGTAACTATTTGCGCGAGTGAGGCTGATAGAGGTCAAGCGATTATCGTCATGAATTTTTCAAATAGAACAGTGCCAAACTCAACTCCTGCTCGGTGTACACAGCAAGCAATCATAAGGTTAGAGAAAGACCATATTGTTGTAAAGGGTAAAGGAGGGAGGTGTAATAATGGACGAGAGCTCGCGAAAATCAATTACAAATGCGACGGGTTTAAGACTCAACATATCGCTTGTGAAAACATGACGTTTGGTGGGAAATATAATTTTGAACTACACGAATAACACAATATATGACAAGCGTCTCTATAGGTATGGACACTGAAGTCTGCCTCATAGTGAGTCGATAGTTGCTCATGAGTAATGCTCAAAGTTCAAGTGCAAGAAAATGGTTTAGGGACTGGTTGGCTGAACGATCAGACGAGCTCGAAATCAATGGAACCGTTGGTGAAATAAAAGAATCTGAGTTTGGATCTTCGTCTGTCCGCATTGAAACAAATAAATACATCATCGACATCACTGTTTGGGATCACAATTCTGCACTTGAAATTGGAGCTCTAAATATTGATTCAAAAGAAGATACTTTTTTGCATACTGACGCGTGTACTTCAAAAAAGTATTTTCTAAACGAACTCACTAAGTTTGAAGATTGGTATAGAGAAAAGCATGAGACTGGCAACTAACAAGCAAGTGTGTTTTCCTTTTCAGGCTCGACCTCGCTACCGCTCGACCTGAGTTGGCGGCATTAAATAGATTAATGAATTCACTAGCTATATATAAGAAGCGCAGAAGAATCGCACTATTTGCATATTGGGCATTTGTTAGTGCGGCGGTTGTGACCGTGGTTGTACTCCCGCCAAATCCAATATATCTGGCAATTCCATTAGTAGCTTGGTTCGCAGTTGCAGCTTCTGTCAAACATCTTGGGGACTCTCCGTGTGGTATTTGTGGCAAGCTGATCGTGCCAAGGATAAGGCGGATATTTGGATTTTATGTTTTTTACAAACCAAAGCCATGCCAGAACTGTTCGGGTCATGAAAAGTAAAATTAATATGTCAAACAACGCCAGCGGCTTAGGCGCGCTATTCGCCCGCCTGCTTTTACGGCAATACGAGGCACATAGATGAAAAATGTCTATGCTTTTCCAAAGCCTAAAATTATAGCCACTGGCCTTGTCTGTAATTAACGGGGTCGCAGCCCTTTAATCGGCCTGCCGCTTCCAGTTCGGCCAACTTTTTCTAAATACAGGTCTTTGCCCCTCTAATCACTTACTTAACTAAGATCCACAGAGAACATGAAAATTTTAGTATGTTGCAAAGAATAATCTGGGCTTTAGCACCCGCAATAAAATTTATTAGGAGTTGCTGATTAAGCCGCGTAATTGCAGCTTAAGTTTGCTGAATATAAAGGATAAAAATGGTTGTACTTAGAGGAATGCGTCAAGACGAATACCCGGCTTACTGTCAGTATTTTATTGGCGATTACAGCCAAGAAATAGCTAAGAACTATGGGCACCCCTTAGATGTTTCAGTCGAATTAGCCGAGAGCGATTTGCGACGTAGTTTTCCCAATGGCTTTGATAGTACTGAGCATACGCTTTTGTGTATTGATACAGAAATTGATGGTGAGATTGAGCTTGTGGGTTATCTCTGGCACTCGATAAACGTGAATGATAAATCCACCTTCATTTATGACTTCTTTGTTTCGCGTGAATATCGAGGTTCAGGCTATGGCACTCGGGCAATTGCTGGATTAGAAAATCAGCTACGCGCTATTGGTATCAATCAAATAAAACTAAGGGTCGCTTATCATAATGAAAGAGCACTTAAGTTATATAAAGATGTTGGTTTTGAAATTACTGGTTTCAATATGTGCAAGACAGTGAGTGGGCAGCCTTAGTAAAATAAGACGCATTAAACTGAGGAGTAATCGCTTGGTGTTTTTGTCTGTTTCGGTTTAGAGCCAAGTGTGTATTAAAGGGGTCAAAGCCCTTTAATCGGCCTGCCGTTTCCAGTTCGTCCAACTTTTTCTAAATAAAGGGCTTTGACCCCTTTAATCCAGCGGCTTTAGCTATGAACAAGGATGAGGTAATTGTTAAAAATTACTTGGATACAGTTGGTAATAATGAGCATAAGCCAAAAGAAAATATTCGATCCGAGTTCACTTCGGGCGCATATCCCGGTCGTGTTTTTTATAGACTAATTCTCTCAAGTCAATTAGCCGCCGACAAACCCAGCGTGATTCAGTGAGCCGATACATTAGGCATAAACTTAAAAAGCATGAGAGTTAAAAAACTAGTTCACGAACTATGGCTTTTCGGCCTCAAGCAGGCGTATGCCTGTGTTTTCGGTGGTTTCCTGTTGGGTGTCATGATTCTTACTAGATTCTGGTATCCATTTGAAGGACTTCATCGCTACGATTTTATATTTCTTGCCGCGATAGCATTCCAGATCTTCCTTTTAAGCACTAAGCTAGAAACGCCTCGCGAAGCGGTTGTTATCATCGCCTTTCATGTGGTGGCAACAATTATGGAGTTGTTCAAGACATCAGACGGAATTGGTTCGTGGGTTTATCCAGAGGAGTTTATTTTCGGCATAGGAAATGTTCCGCTATTTACCGGTTTTATGTACAGCGCAGTGGGTAGTTACATCGCTAGAGTCTGGCGCATTTTTCACTTTGAGTACTCACACTACCCCGCTAAGCCAGCAACCATTGCCCTGGTATTGCTCATTTACATCAACTTCTTTACGCATCATTTCATCTGGGATTTCAGATGGGTGTTAATCGGGTTTACAGTATTTCTGTTCTTTCGCACACATGTCTATTTCAGGATAATTAAAACTCATCGTCAGATGCCAATTCTACTAGGTTGGTTTCTAGTAGCTCTGTTTATATGGATTGCTGAGAATATTGCCACCTTCACCAATATTTGGATTTATCCGAATCAAGCGTCGGAGTGGAGCATGGTTCCAATTGCAAAATTGAGTTCCTGGTATTTGCTTATGCTATTAAGCTTCGTTTTGGTTTCGTTAATAAAGAATATCCAAGTTCGGTCGGCTGACAAACGCTTGCAGGTGGAGCCCGTTGAGTTGGTTCGTTGATGCGAGGCGTTACTTTTACTTAGGAGAGAGACCTTGAATAAAGAAAACTACTTATCGCTATGGGGCATTGGAATCGGTGGCCTAGCTTTATTATTGGCATTGATCAGTTTTTGGGCGGGGCCATTTGCGCCTCAACCGTCTATGGAGACATCAATTGGAGAAGCCGCTGCGAAGATAAGACAGAGCGCTTTAGATGCGTTGGCTGGCAGAGAAGTAAAAAAGTCGTATACAGTAAAAAAATATGACATTGACGATTTCATAAACATAGCCACTGCGGTGCTCGGGGGGCTTGCAATACTCCTAGCGGCGATTTCCTTTGCGAAAAACGAATCGAAAAGGGCTGCTGGTAGCGCTGCTGCGCTAGGTGTAGGGGCAATAGCTTTTCAATTTATAGCCATGTTTGCCTTCGCCTTGCTGGCTGTAATTCTTATTGGGGCGGTGCTTGTAAGTCTAGGTGGTACATAATGTAATAGATGGCGCACCGGCAGCCCCTCTTCCGTCGATTTTTTGTTGCAATTAAGGGGGTCGAAGCCCTTTAATCGGCCTGCCGTTTTCAGTTCGCCCAACTTTTATTAAATAAAGGGCTTCGACCCCTTTAATCACTAAACTCTACTCTGGTATTCACCTTTTTCCTTCAGGTGAGCGGCGAACGGGCCCTTTCTGAGCATCGCGTACCAGTCGCGGAACGGCGCTATCGTGTTCTGCCAGAAGCTCCGATATTCGCCCTGCGTCACCGGTCCCAAGCCCCACGGCGTGTACTCATCCTTCGCCGGCACGTAGAGCGTGCCGAACATGCGGTCCCAGATGCTGGTGAACACCGCGAAATTCTTGTCCCAGTGCGGCTCCAGATAGCTGTGGTGCACGTGGTGCATCACCGGGCTTTGCAGCCATTTCGACAGCCAGCGCGGATAGTGGAACGCCACGTGGTAATGACGAAACGAGCCGTTGAAGCCGATCAGCAGGGAGAAAAAGCCGATATTGAACAGGGTCGCCGGCACGATGCTGCCGGCGAACAGCCACGCAAACACACCGGCCGCGAAGCCAAAGCTGAGTGCTGCACCGGCCGCATAGATCGGACCCTCGAGGAAATGCTCGCGGTAGCGCGTCAGCGGCGTCAGGACCTCGGCCGAGTGATGCACCTTGTGGATGGCCCACAACGCCGGCACCTTGTGTTCGAAGTAGTGAATCAGGAAGAACACGAAGTCGTAGCAGAGCAGGGTGAACAGGCTGTACAG
>CAYGNS010000013.1:11795-13271 GCA_964351295.1 uncultured Gammaproteobacteria bacterium | reverse complement strand
CATTCGGCTAGCAAATTTATTGATGGAGAAGGCCGTTGCGGTGGCGGTGCGGTAGGCGGCCCAGAAGCGTTGGGGGTGATGCCCATGCAAAAGCTTATGCGCTCGGCGGGACTCAATACGAGCCCCTTTAATGCTTGGGTGTTTTCTAAAGGGCTCGAAACTCTTGGGGTGCGGGTGCGTCAAGCGTCGTCTAATGCAGAGTATCTGGCTCAGGCGCTTGAACAAAGCCAACGGTTCGAGCATGTCTACTACCCGTGGCTTGCATCACACCCTCAACAAAGCTTGGCGATGCAGCAGCAGAAAGGGGGCGGCGCAGTGGTCAGTTTTACCCTTAAAGGTGGGCAGCAGGCCGCGTTTGATCTGATCAATTCTACTCAGTTGTGCTCAATCACAGCTAACCTGGGTGATACGCGAACTACCATAACCCATCCTTACACAACTACGCATGCACGCTGGAGTGATGAGCTAAAGCAGGCTGCGGGAATTAGCCAAGGTCTAGTTAGAATTGCCGTGGGTCTGGAAGACCCTAACGACATTGCTCGTGATTTAGGTTTAGCGGTCGAATAGCGATTGCATTTATCCGGCACGCGCTAACTACGCTAACTAAATTTAGCTAGATGTGCGCTCGGCGGCTAAAATTGTAAGAACGCGTTGACCCCTAAAATGCCGGTATCGAGATCGCTCGCGTCTTGCGAGTACTCAACTTCGATTACGCCATATTCGTTGATGCGTAAACCAAAGCCGAGCCCAGCGGCTAGTGCCACTTCTTCGCCTCCAAACAGAACTTCGCCACTGTCGGTGAGCAATCCCAAAGGTGCATTGTTTATCGTACGATCACTGTAAGACAAACCCGCTTTAACTTTAAAGTAAACCCGACCGGCGGTGCGATAGGTAAAGAAAAGATTTACAATGTCGCTTTCGTAAGTGGTGTCTGGATCGAACAGACTTAGAGGTGTGGCGTCCGTGGTGATGTATTCGAGCTCTACGGTAGATGAACCGTTGTCGCCGACCGGCCGAGCGAATTCATAACCGAGCACAATACCCTTGCCATCGGCGTCACTCACTTCCGCAATATTAGGATCAACGTTGGCAATTTTGGCCCCAATGATCCATTTGCCATCGGCCGAATGACCAAAAAAAGTGCCATTCTTAGAAGGCTCGGCGGCGAATGAAAGCTGCGGGCAGGCTAAACCTAGCAGTACCAAGCTTAGTATCCGAGCTTGCTGTATTGAAGGCCTGCAGCGGCTTGTAGCCGAGCGAATGGTTGACTTGCTTGAAGCGCCTGCAGCTTCTCTTGAGATAGCGCCTGCGGCTTCTTGTTTGATAGCGCCTGTGGCTGCTTTCGCTGTTAGGCTTAATAGCGTCATGGTGTTAACTGCCTGCTCAGGTTAATGTTTGCCCAAACTGAGTAATCGCGATTCTCTACGTGTAAATTGGTTTAGAATCGCGCGTGAAATAAATAAGCTGTATTGAACT
>CAYGNS010000013.1:0-11695 GCA_964351295.1 uncultured Gammaproteobacteria bacterium | reverse complement strand
AAAACTTCAACTAAAACTTCAACTAAAACTTCAACTAAAACTTCAACTAAAACTTCAACTAAAACTTAAGGTTTAGTAAGTCTGCCCGCGCTGATGCGCGTGCCATGCGTTAATTAAACACTAAGTACTCTTAAAATTCTAGTTTATATAGTTTTTATAAGTGCCTCAAAATAAACGATTTATTGGGTATGGAAATTATTGTGAAGCCCCTAGCATCCATATTATTTATCTTACTCATTGTGTTGCAGATCCAGCTCTGGTTTGGCAGCCATGGTGTTTTTAAATTGCGCAATTTAGAGGCCGCGATCGATCAGCAGCTTGAAACGAATGCACAGTTAGCTGCCCGCAACCAACAGTTGCATGCACAAGTGATTGAACTTAAACAGGGGCGTCAAGCGCTTGAGGATCGCGCGCGTAGTCATTTGGGTTTGATTAAAGAAGGCGAGACATTCTACCGAATCCTGCCACCGTCACAAGATGAGCCACGGCGAGACTAGTTGTTTGAGTGAAAGCGCTTACTTGCTTGTTGGCAATGTTGCACACCCTGGTTCGGTGCGTGTGACGCGCAGATCGCGAGTCGATTAATAAAGCTCGCGATTTGTTAGATTTGCACCCGACTCAGTTACCTTCAGGATGCTGTCTGTCTTGCCCCAATCACCTAGAACCGTGCGCGTCAATTGAGTGTCGGCAACGTTATAGCTGTGCACCTGTTGGCGATGTGTGTGGCCGTGAATCATGTTTTGGACGTTAAAGCGAGCAAAAGCGTCAAGTACCGCTTGTTTGTTAACGTCCATGATTTCCATGCTGATGCTGGACTTATGTTGCTGACTCTGCGAGCGAGCCATATTCGCCATTTCGATGCGTTGCTCAATCGTTTGCGCAAGAAACTGGTTGCACCACTGATGGTTGTTGACCATTTGCTCGCGAAAGGTTTGGTGCGCGACATCGTCGGTGCAGAGACTATCGCCGTGTAAAAGTAATGTGGGCGTGCCATATAGATCAATCACCGTCTCGTCGGGCAATAACGTAAACCCGGAGTCAAGCGCAAACTGCTCTCGTACTAAAAAGTCGCGATTACCAGCAATGAAGTAGCACGGCGTTTGGGCCGCTCGGCGCGCCATAGCCGCTAGAATAGGCGCTACACCTAGTAGGGCTACCGCATCATCGCCAATCCAGTATTCAAAGAGGTCGCCAAGCACATAGACTGCATCGGCGCCCTGTGTGGTTTGCTCTAGAAACCGCAGAAAGCCCGCCGTAATGTGCGGTTGATCCGCTTTTATATGTAGATCGGAAACGAAATAAGTAGTCATAGAGAGAGTGTGAGCGTGCGGAAAGAAGTAGTGCCACGAGTTACAAAGTGGATGCTTGGCTCGCTATTGTAAACATCCCGTGCAGCAAGCACCACCATCGATCATTACCGTAACCGTTGTTCAGTCTGATTTGGCCTGTGAGTACATCAAATTAGCTTCGTGAATAGTATAAATAAGGTCTTTTGCAGAATACCAATTTATTACTCTTGGCCTATCCTTTAGACTCTACGTATTAACTACGAAGAAACGTTTATTTTTAACCAACGCGTCTTTATACTCTGCCCCCCGCACGCTGTTCCTGGTTGCTCTGACTGGTCTTTTAGCAACGTCTCATTGGTTATTAACCCAACCTTGAGCGTAACTTTAAGGCGCCATGGATATCAGTAATTTAGTGCCGAGCAATAGCATTTTGAGGGGCGTAGAGAGCTTTAGAGCGCGTTCTGCCTTAACGATCGGATTAACTCCGATCGTATTAACGATTCGAGTTTACTCTATATAGGGTAAACGCAAACATTGTGAGGTATTGAAGCAATTCAAGGCCTTGGTGTTTTGTTGTTCTAGATGTATCAAATGTAGTGGAGAATTAAGGTGCAATTAAGCGGCGCTGACATAGTAGTGAAAAGCCTGAAAGAGGAGGGCGTTGAATTTGTGTTTGGGTACCCAGGGGGTGCCGCATTACATATTTATGACGCGTTTCATCGGCAAGAAGATGTGCAACATATTTTAGTGCGTCATGAGCAAGGTGCGACACACGCAGCTGATGGTTATGCTCGCGCTACGGGTCGACCTGGTGTGGTGCTGGTTACTTCTGGTCCTGGCGTTACTAATGCAATTACCGGATTGGCTACGGCCTATATGGATAGTATTCCGATGATTGTACTCAGTGGTCAAGTGATGCGACCCTTGATTGGCTATGACGCATTTCAAGAAATCGACGCAGTCGGTATTAGCCGTCCTTGCGTGAAGCATAACTTTTTGATTCAAAACGTAGAAGATATCGCGGCCACGATCAAACGCGCATTTCACATCGCTACTTCGGGTCGCCCTGGACCCGTATTGGTAGATATTCCAAAGGACATCACCGCGCAACTAACCGAGTTTATCTATCCTGAATCGGTGGTAATGCGTGCTTACCCGTCCGTTAAGTCTCCGCCGTTGAGTCAAATAGTTAGCGGTGTAGAGGCGATGTTAAACGCCAAACGACCCATAATTTATTCAGGTGGCGGAATTGTCAGCGCAAGCGCGCAAGAGCAGCTGCGTGAACTCGTTCACCTACTTGGATTTCCGTGTACGAACACGTTAATGGGCTTGGGAGCGTTCCCGCATAATGATCCTCTGTTTGTGGGGATGCTGGGGATGCATGGCACTTACGAAGCCAATATGGCCATGCACGATGCCGATTTAATCGTTGCGCTTGGCGCGCGCTTTGATGACCGTATAACGGGCACCTTGGACAATTTTGCGCCTCATGCAAAAATTCTTCATGTGGATATCGATCCATCGGTGATCGATAAGAATATAAAGGCCGATATTGCCATTGTCGGTGATGTTAAAGAAGTATTAATCGGCTTTAATGCCGAGCTGAAACGCCGCACCAAAGATATCAATCCAGAACTGATAGCGGCTTGGTGGCAACAGATTAATACCTGGCGTGGGTTCGACAGTTTGTGGTACGAGCACAGCGATACCGTCATTAAACCGCAGCTAGTGATTCAGAAACTCCATGAAGTAACCAACGGACAAGCGTATGTAACCTCCGATGTAGGTCAGCATCAAATGTATGCCGCGCAGTTTTACGGATTTTCGGATACGCACCGTTGGATCAACTCTGGCGGCTTAGGCACCATGGGGTTTGGGTTGCCAGCTGCAATGGGCGTTAAGTTTGCCCATCGCGACGCCGACGTTGCCTGTGTGACTGGTGAAGGCAGCATACAAATGTGTATACAAGAACTAGCCACGTGTAAGCAGTACGACTTGCCGGTGAAAGTGATTAACCTTAACAATCGCTATTTGGGCATGGTTCGTCAGTGGCAGGAGTTTAGTTACGAAAAGCGCTATTCGAACTCTTACATGGATTCATTACCCGATTTTGTTAAGTTGGCGGAAGCATATGGCCATGTTGGAATGTTGATTGAAAAGCCGAGCGATGTGGAAGGAGCCTTAAAAGAAGCGTTTGCACTGAAGGACCGGTTGGTTTTTATGGACTTTATTACTGACCAAACAGAAAACGTTTACCCTATGATTGAGTCGGGCAAAGGGCATCATGAAATGCGTCTTCGCCCCGGTTCTAAAACAGCATAAGAGCGAACAGGAGCAAACGATGCGACATATCATCTCAGTGTTGTTAGAAAACGAATCGGGCGCGTTATCGCGTGTGTCTGGACTTTTTTCAGCGCGCGGTTACAACATCGAGTCGTTGACCGTAGCCCCTACTCATGATCCAACGCTCTCGCGTATGACCATCGTGACCATCGGCGATGATCGCAAAATTGATCAAATTGAAAAGCAGTTGAGCAAGCTGGTTGACGTGGCGGCTTTACAAGATATTACGGTGAGTGGCCATTTAGAGCGCGAAATAGTACTGATTAAAGTACGCGTTCCTGAAGCCCAGTCGGCCGCATTTGCCCGTGTGGTTAAAGCCTTTAATGCGACCGCCGTTCATGTAGCCGCTGATCAATATATTGTAGAAATGAGCGGTAGCACCGAAAAAGTTGATGAATTGATTAAAAGTTTTGTGATCACAGAAATTTTAGAAGTGGTGCGCTCAGGTGTCATAGGCTTGGCTTCCGATGAGCGTATTCTGAGCGTGGCACAGCCCTAGGCGACGTAGTAGTCTCAAGTTGACGACGTAGTCAAACCGTTCCAACACAGTATCGTTTATCTATGAAAATTATCGACTCCCACCCACGTTTAGCGAAGGAAGGCTGGTTTTATATTGGTTTGAGTTTGCTTGCCGCGATCTTAACGACTAGCGTTTTTGCGTGGTGGATTGCTATTTGGTTTTGGATTATTGCGTTGTTTGTGTTGCAGTTTTTTCGTGATCCTTACCGTTCAATCCCACAAGAAGCTGGAGTTTGCGTGTCGCCGGCCGACGGCAAAGTTATTTTTACGGGGCTCGTGAAGGACCCTTATTTAGATCGCGACGCATTTAAAATAAGTGTGTTTATGAATGTGTTTTCTGTACATTCTAACCGCGCCCCCGACGCGGCAACGGTACACGATATTTGGTATTCTCCCGGAGCGTTTGTTAACGCTGCGCTCGATAAAGCGTCGCTGGAGAACGAGCGCAATGCAGTGCATTTCGTCACTCAAGATGGACACTCTGTGGTGGCCGTGCAAGTGGCTGGCTTGATTGCACGCCGCATTCTCTGTTACGTTAAGCCGCAAGACACTTTACAACGTGGCGAGCGCTATGGCTTTATTCGCTTTGGGTCACGCGTTGATCTATTCTTACCTGCAACGTTTAAACCAGTGGTGAAATTAGGCGATAACGTCAGTTCTGGTTCGTCTATATTAGGCTATTTCGAGTAGTTAGCGCGCGCGAGTTGGTTTTTGCTTGGTTTTTTAATCGCTTTGCAGATTTAGCTTGCTGTGCTCGTGATCGGTAGTGTCCTGGACAAAAGTGTCTTTGAAGAGTCGAGCTTAAAAGTGCCTTCGAATAAGCATCAATCCCAATTAGAGATAGTTATACTGCGTGCATGAGCAACGACACTCCCAAAATTCGATCCATCAGCTCCTCCAAGTCTGCTGATTCTGACCATTCCTCGCACATTGAGGAACCAGCGGAACAGCGTGACGGCGGTATATTAGTCCGGGGTAAAGGTATTTATATACTGCCTAACCTGTTCACCACAGCTGGGCTATTTGCGGGTTTCTACGCAATCATGCAAGCCCGCGTTGGCAATTTTGAAGCCGCTTGTCTGGCTATTTTTGTTGCCATGGTTATGGATATTGTGGATGGTCGACTTGCGCGACTCACGAATACACAAACCGAATTTGGCTCGCAATACGACAGTTTGTCAGACATGGTTTCCTTTGGTGTCGCACCTGCATTCTTGTTGTACGACTTTGTTTTGTATGACTTGGGTCGGCTTGGGAGCCTCGTTACATTTGTCTATATTGCCTGTGCGGCGCTCAGGCTAGCTCGCTTTAACGCGGTAAAGGTTAGCGACAAGCGGTTTTTTGTCGGGGTGCCTAGTCCGGGTGCTGCCGCCATGATTGCCACCGTGGTCTGGGTGTTTGTTGACTCGCAAATAAATCCAGAGTTTTATAGCGTGCTGTTGGCGATGTTGATGTTTTTGATGGCTTTGGCGATGGTGAGCAACATTAAGTATCGCTCATTCAAGGACGTGGAAATTCGAGAACAAATTCCCTTTATCGGACTTATCGTCTTGGTTATCGTAATCGCGATAATCTATTTGGCGCCGCCCATGGCTTTCTTGTTAATTGGAAGTACATACATAGTGAGCGGGGCGGGTTTGTATGCGCTTAAGAAATTCAACAAAATGCGAAAGCGTGACGGCGCATAGAACAGATGTTGTTACGCGGTAGCATTGTTGCCTTAATCACCCCGATGCAATCTGACGGCAGTGTCGATTATACGGCTCTGACGCGGTTGGTTGAATGGCACATTGAGCAGGGTACTCATGGCGTTGTGGCTGTGGGAACCACAGGTGAGTCGGCAACCCTGACGGTCGCAGAGCATTTGACGGTCATTAAGCACGTGGTTGATACCGTCCAAGGGCGAATTCCCGTGATTGCGGGTACCGGCGCCAATGCCACTGCCGAGGCCATCGAATTATCGCGACGGGCTAGATCAGTGGGAGCTGATGCCGGCTTATCGGTCGTGCCTTATTATAATAAGCCCAACCAAAGCGGATTAATTGCGCATTATTCCGCGATTGCTGACGCCGTGGACTTGCCGTTAATTCTCTATAATGTTCCAGGGCGAACGGTTGCCGATTTGCACAATGAGAGTGTGCTTAAACTCATGGAACATCCGAATATTATTGCCATTAAGGATGCCACGGGGGATCTACGACGGGGCCGTGAGTTACTGGCTGCGAGTGCGGGGCGTCTTACGGTACTGTCGGGGGATGATGGCACCGCCCTAGAGTTGATGCGCGCAGGCGCGTTAGGTGATGTTTCAGTTACGGCCAATGTAGCCCCCAAACTCATGAGCGAGTTGTGCACGGCGGCTTTAGCGGGCAACTTTGCGCAAGCGGAGGCGATTGATGCAAAATTAAGGCCATTGCATGCTCTGCTTTTTATCGATTCGAACCCTATTCCCGTTAAGTATCTTGTGAGCAAGTTAGGTTATACTTGCAACGTGTTGAGATTGCCGTTAATGCCGTTAGATAAGTCTATGACCACGTCTTTAGACGAGGCCTATCAGTCTCTAGTTTGACCGATGCGGTGCGTGTTCGATGCTCATCGATGCATCCAGGCCAACCACACAATATCGGCGCAAGCCTAGGCAATAGAACCGCCCAGTTGATACCGTTGAGAACTGCTGCCTTCTGTATTAAAAGGATAATGTTAATAACTCCAAATAAGATAAAACATATGTTGAGTCCTCGATCTGATATGCAATCGTTTGTTAATGCTTCTCACGTGAGCGCTATGCACAACCATGTACGTCCATCGCGTGGTGCTGGACACTTACCGACATGGGTTAACATAGCGGTAATGCGTCGATGGCTTCTGTGGTCTTTGTGTGCTTTGGGTTTGGCAGCATGTGGTGGTAATCGAGCCGTGGACTCTCAAGATAAAAGCGTGGACTACCGCTCTGCACGTTCATTGCCTCCTTTGATCAAAACAATACCCGCAAACACGCAATCTGCTGCGACTAGCTCGGAGCCCGAGTCTTCCTCAACAGCGCCAACGGGTACGATGACGCGTGACGAAGCTGTGCCTGATACGGCTCGCAGTTACGCACCTACGAGCATTACCTCTGAGCCTTTAGAGAGCGATTCACCTGACTCGATGCAAATCGAGGCCGGTGCCCAGGCATCACCTGAACAAGCTGGAGAGCCGTCTACAAATGTTAGTAGCAGCATTATCACCACGGCCGATAACACGGCGCGTTTGCTTGTAACCGCATCGTTGAATACCGCATGGAATTATGTGATCGCGCAAGCGCGAGGTTCTGAATTGAGTATTTTTTCGCGCAATGTAGCGGATGCACGAATGTATATTGGATGTAAGGGTATTCCCCAAGAAGGCGCTGCTAAGAAAAAGAAGGGATGGACAATTTTCAATCGTGACAAGCCCGCCGCCGCGGCCCAGTATTGCTCGCTGAAATTACAGGAGCAGGGCTCGAATACCCATGTTCTGGTTCTTGATACGACCGGTAACGAAGTCGATGCAGAGTTCGCCGAGCCTATTCTAAATGGCTTAGTGCAATAATCTTGCTAGACCGACCGACGCCGCACTTCGACATAAGTTACCTGTTTAAGTTACCTATCTAAGCTACCTACCTATTCAGCCACTAGCCCAAAGAGATCCATTAATGCACAGAGGTAAACAACTCTATAGCGGTAAAGCGAAGACCGTATACGAGAGCGATCGTGACGACGCGTTGATATTGCATTTTCGCGATGATACATCGGCGTTCGATGGCGAAAGAATCGAGCAGTTGGAACGTAAAGGTCTGATCAATAATCAATTTAACGCTTTTATAATGCAGCATTTGGCGGCTGCAGGCATCGATACGCACTTTTTGCAGTTGTTGTCAGCGGATGAGTCCTTAGTGCGTCGCTTGGATATGATCCCGATTGAGTGTGTGGTGCGTAACCGCGCTAGCGGATCAATGACCAAGCGTTTAGGGATCGAAGACGGCACCATATTGCAGCCGCCCACATTTGAATTCTTCTTAAAAAATGACGGCTTGCATGACCCCATGGTAAATGAGTTTCATATTCGCACCTTTGGTTGGGCGAGTGAAGCGGATGTGTCTGCCATGCAGTCAACAACGTTTAAAGTAAACGACATTCTCAAGGAACTGTTTGCCGCTGGCGATATGCTGTTGGTAGATTTTAAGTTGGAATTTGGTAAGCAAGACGGCAAGCTCTACTTGGGCGATGAGTTTTCGCCCGACGGATGTCGAATCTGGGATGCGCAAACCAAGGAGCGTATGGACAAGGACCGATTCCGACGCGGTTTGGGCGGTGTTATAGAGGCGTATGAAGAAGTCGCAAGAAGGCTGGGGCTAACACTTTAGTACGTTGTTTTTTCCGTTGGTAACCAAAGAACTGCTCCAGCAGAGCCGGTGTGTTAGACATCGAGTTGTAGCGAATGATTAAATGCGCAGTAGAATTTGGCTCATCAGTCCTTCGTCAATCGCAGAGCGCCAGCAAAATCGACCATAACGAAAGCCACCAGTCGGTGGTCTTTATGGCAATCTATTCAATAGCGATGGTTCATTACAGGGGTGAATATGTTGCGGCTTAGGGGCAGTCAAGCGCTGTCAGATTTTCGAATTGCCAAAACACTTGCAGCGGTTCAGCAAGTGTTTCCGGGGGTGCAAAGTATCGATTCAGAATACCAACACCTCATCGATCTGGGTGTTAAAGACGAATCCCTTAGTGCCAGCGAACAAGACACGCTCGAACGCTTGCTCACCTACGGGCCGGCACGTCCATCGGTGAGCTATGCAGGGGTGGCAATATTTGTGCTTCCCCGCTTAGGCACTATTTCGCCTTGGTCTACAAAAGCTACCGATATCGTGCATTTGTGTGGACTCACCCAAATCAAACGAGTCGAGCGAGCTGTTGCTTATTATGTGCAAGCCCAAGATGTTGATGCGCTTGACCTGATGGAGTTGGCGCTGCATTTGCATGATCCCATGACGGAGTCTGTGGTGTTTGATCTTGATCATGCGCAAGCCCTGTTTAAGCGGGCAGAGCCAGCACCATTGACTGAAATTCCCCTGCTTAGTCATGGCGAAGAGGCGTTGCACAAGGCTAACGAGCGTTTGGGCTTAGCCTTGTCGAAAGACGAAATCGCCTATTTACACGAGCAGTACATTCACTTAGCCAAGAATCCTACCGATGTTGAGCTCATGATGTTCGCACAAGTGAACTCTGAGCACTGTAGGCATAAGATTTTTAATGCGGATTGGTTGTTAGATGGTGATCCGCAAGAGCATTCGTTGTTTCGCATGATTCGCGAAACGCACCAACAAAATCAGTATGGAACGATCGTGGCGTACTCCGATAATTCCGCGGTTTTAAGGGGCAGTGAGGGGCAGCGCTTCTTCCCCGATTTTGTGACGAAGACGTATCAGAGCGTGACTGAGCCCATTCATGTGTTGTGTAAAGTTGAAACGCACAATCACCCTACAGCAATCTCTCCCTTTGCCGGTGCTGCCACTGGGTCGGGAGGTGAGATACGCGACGAGGGCGCGACAGGCAGGGGCTCTAAACCCAAGGCGGGTCTTACTGGGTTTTCGGTCTCTAATTTGCGTATTCCAACGCTCCCCCAACCGTGGGAGGGGCCTGCGAATAAGCCGGCGCGAATCGCTTCGTCACTGCAAATAATGTTGGAGGGTCCGATCGGGGCCGCATCCTTTAATAATGAGTTTGGACGGCCGAATATCTGCGGGTATTTTCGTACCTATGAACAAGCGATCGAGCACGCAGATGATGTGCGCGGTTACCATAAGCCAATTATGCTCGCCGGCGGCCTAGGCAATATTCGCGAGCCACATGTCTCAAAAGAGCGGATTCCACCTGGCGCCTATATTGTAGTGCTGGGTGGCCCAGCCATGTTGATTGGTTTGGGTGGCGGGGCCGCCTCCAGTGTTACTTCGGGTAGCAGCAGCGAGGATCTGGATTTTGCTTCGGTGCAACGAGGTAACCCAGAAATGCAGCGACGATGCCAAGAGGTAATCGACGCGTGCTGGGCGCAGCGCCACAACAATCCGATCATTTCTATTCATGATATCGGAGCCGGTGGCTTGTGCAATGCAGTTCCCGAATTAGTGGGCGATGCGCAGCGAGGCGGAGTATTTGATCTACGCGCCGTGCTCAACGATGAGTTGGGTATGAGCCCTATGCAAATTTGGTGTAATGAAGCGCAAGAGCGGTATTGCATGGCGGTTGCACCTGAACGGCTCGACGAATTTAAAGCCATCTGTGACCGTGAGCGTTGTTTATATTGCGTCATTGGCGTAGCCACAGAACAAGCCGATCTTGTGTTGGATGATCCGCATTTTGCGAGCGCAGCAGGACGCCAACCGCAACCGATTAATCTGCCGATGGAAACATTGTTCGGCAAGCCGCCTAAAATGGAGCGCAGTGCGACGAGTGTGCAGCGTCGCACGTCTGAACTCGATCTGAGTCAGATCGAGCTGGCTACGGCTATTGAGCGCGTTTTGAGCTTACCTAGCGTTGGCGACAAGTCTTTTTTGATTACCATTGGCGACCGCAGCGTGACGGGCATGATCGCTCGCGATCAGATGGTGGGCCCATGGCAAGTGCCTGTGGCGGACGTCGCAGTGACAACGAGCGATTATTTTGCGCATCGTGGCGAAGCCATGGCGCTGGGTGAACGAACCCCACTGGCGAGCTTAGATGCTCCTGCGAGTGGACGAATGGCGATTGGCGAAGCGCTAACTAATCTAGCCGCGGCAGATATTCGCGCGTTGCGCGAAGTTAAGCTGTCGGCCAATTGGATGGCGGCCGCGGGACACACGGGGGACGATGCCGAGCTGTATCGAACGGTGCGCGCGGTGGGGATGGAGTTGTGTCCCGCCCTAGGGATCGCTATCCCTGTGGGCAAGGACTCTATGTCGATGCAAACGGTATGGCAAGATGAGCGAGGTAGCGAACATCGCGTCACGGCGCCTGTGTCTTGCGTGATCAGTGCTTTTGCGCCCGTAGACGATGTAACTAAAACGCTCACGCCGTATATTCGTGAGCCTCGCGGAACCACCGTCTATTTCTTGGACCTCGCTAACGGCGCACAGCGCTTAGCATGCTCGGCACTGAGTCAGGTGTATTCGCAGGTGGGTACAACGGTGCCTGATGTAGATGACAGCGAGCGCTTAAAAAATGGCTTCTTAGCGATACAGGCATTGGTGAAGCAGCAATTGCTTGAGGCGTATCACGATCGTTCCGATGGCGGGTTGTTGGTGTCATTGCTGGAAATATCGTTCGCGAGTCGGGTCGGTTTGAAGATTATGGTTCCTTCTGACCACAATCCCATACACTTTTTGTTTAATGAGGAATTGGGTGCGTGTCTTTGTATCGCAAGTGAGCAGCTCGAGCACGTGCGCGCTGTGTTGGCTAAATATGGTCTGGAATCAGCGTTGCTCCCAATTGCGCAGGTTGATGATTCCAACTTGATAAGTATAGAACACAGCACCTCAACACTATTTACGG
>CAYGNS010000012.1:0-13327 GCA_964351295.1 uncultured Gammaproteobacteria bacterium | reverse complement strand
GAATTGCACAGTTTGTGGCAGATCCCGCTGCACATCCTCAGGGGCTTCAACAATGAGCGACATTACAATGGGCGCACCGCACAAATGGGTAACCTTCTGTTCCGCAAGCGCCGCCCAAATCGGTTCGGCACGCACTTGCCGTAAGCACACATGCGTGCCGATGATCGCCGACAGCGTCCATGGAAAACACCAACCGTTACAATGAAACATCGGCAGTGTCCACAAATACACCGCGTGCTTGGCCATCGACGTGGTAAGGGCATTACCTTGCGCGAGCAGATAAGCGCCGCGGTGATGCGACACTACCCCCTTGGGATCGCCGGTAGTGCCAGACGTATAATTTATAGAGATTGCGTCCCATTCGTCGCTAGGCATAAGCCAGGCAAAATGTGGGTCGCCTAGTGATAAAAACGCCTCGTAATCGAGACAGTCGCTGCTTGTGCTTTGCTCAGCAAATTCAGGGTCATCGTATTGAATCACTTGCGGTGTTACCGTAGTGCTGGCTAATGCCTGCTGCAACAACGGCATAAACTCACGGTCAACAATCACTACCTTGGCCAAGGCATGATCAAGCTGGAACGCAATGGTAGCCGCATCTAAGCGCGTGTTGATCGAGTGCAACACGGCACCACTCATAGGCACGCCATAGTGGCACTCCAACATAGCGGGTGCATTTGCGAGCAAAGCCGACACCGTGTCGCCTCGCTCTATGCCCTGATGCGAGACCAACGCTGAGGCCAACTGGCGCGAACGCGCATAGAACTGCGCGTAACTGCGCCGCAACGCCCCGTGCACAATAGCAATGTGTTCAGGGAAGACACTCGCTGCCCGTTCTAAAAAGGTCAGCGGTGTGAGTGGCTGAAAATTGACCGCACAACGATCTAGGTCTTCGTTGTAAGGATTGCGCACCATGGTTTTATGCATCCTGCCAGGCGGGTGCGCGCTTTTCGATAAATGCATTTATCCCTTCCTGCGCATCCTTAGCCAGCATATTGTCGACCATCACTTGGGACGCATAAGCATAGGCATCGGCCAAGGTCATTTCGCGTTGCGCGTAAAATGCGCGTTTGCCGGTGGCTAGTGTCATGCTGGATTTCGCCGCAATTTTTTGTGCCATTGCGAGTGTCTCAGCCGACAAAGAAGCCGGGTCAACGGCACGATTAATCAGTCCAATCTCGGCCGCTCGCTCAGCGGCGATCATGTCACCCGTTAACAACATTTCCATCGCATGCTTGTTCGACACATTACGCGAAAGCGCGACCATGGGCGTAGAGCAAAACAAACCGATATTCACACCCGGCGTACTGAACCGAGCCGTGTCCGCCGCAACAGCCAAATCGCAGCTAGCCACTAACTGACACCCCGCCGCGGTTGCCACGCCCGCCACTTCGGCGATAACAGGTTTAGGACACTGCACAATCGACTGCATAACGGTCGCACACAAATGCATAAGTTTAGCGAAGTAGGCTTTACCAGCATCGGCATCCGCGCGCGCGGCCGTCATCTCTTTTAGATCATGCCCTGCGCAAAACGCGGGCCCATTTGCAGCCAATATAATTACGCGCACGTTTTGATCATCTGTGCTTGCAGCAATCGCATCTCGTAATAGTTCCAGCATGCTTTCAGATAAAGCGTTGCGGCGCCCCACGTCATTCAGCGTTAGCCTGAGTACGCCGGCAGTGTCTAACTCCCACAATAGTTTATTCGTTGTTTGCATAAACCTACTCCTTTGATGTTGCAATGAATGGTGCGGTGAAGCGCGCGATAAAGAATGCATTCACGCTACGTCATGTTATCAGCGAGCTGTTTTGGGATACAGCTTTCTGCTTGCAACTGTCCAGCGAAGAGCAGTAGCCGTCCTATTTAGAGTAGAAATTGATCACCCAAATCGCAACCAAACAAAACTAGTCCATTACTCGATAGTCATTCTGCGACATCAGGTCAATGCCGCAGTCGAGTTGCTCAATCCAGTCTAAAAATGCATTCACCATTTTTTTGCCTTTGAAGGAGCGACCATGCTGCGGCACCATCCACTCAACATCAAGTCCTCTGACCATATTGGCCCAGTAGCGACAGACGGTTTTACTATTCATGTAGCGTTGATGAAAACCCTTCATCTTGGGAATCGCTTCATCGAGGGAAGTGAACGGATCTTCCAAGTGTTCATGCGTTAGATTTGCGCCCATATCGCCCGAGAACAATATTTTACTAATCGGGTCGTAGAACTGAAAATTACCTTCTGAGTGCAAGAAGTGGGCAGGGATCGCCTTGATCAGGGTATTGCCTAGCGGAATATTCATCCCCCGATCGGGAATGCTAATAATGCGATTTTGCATTCGGCCTTCACGCGAAAAATGCGGAATAAACCGCTCCCAAATTTCCGGACACACTAATTTGCACTGCGTACCATTCATCCAGCGATTAATCGAAGCCACAATGTCGGGGTCCTGGTGCGAAGCAAACACGTATTTAAGCTCGCTAGCCTTAACCACCTTATTCAACTCCATAAACAATCCGCTGTAGGTGAGCTCACCACCAGGGTCCAGCAGCGCCGCCTGCCCGTTATTAACGATTAGAAATTGGTTCGACTGCACACTGTCCTGCCCCGCAACCAAGTCTGGAAACGCCACGTTAAGATGAGCGTTGTTATTGAATAATGTTATTGCCATTAGAGGCTCTCCCTCAGAAATTAAAGACTGCATGCTACGCAAGCGCGCCATTTTTTAATTGATCTGGATCAACCAAGAAAGGTCTTTCTTGCGACACACACTTTCGCTCGCAAATTCAAGATCCTACTCAGTACACGTCGTTTCATATTATCGCTTTAAAAGCACATTGCAAAACTCTACCGCCGACAGTGCATTGAAAAATAATGTAACGGTGCTAATACCAGTCCAGAATTATGATTTACCCCTCAGTAATTATCTGCTAACTTCCAATCTCGATTAAGGTACTTAATTTTATTTTGGGGGGATTTAATGACCATTCGATTTTGGGCTTTTGCGTTTCTTGCATTTTGTTTAACAGGCTGTGGGGGCGGTGGATCGTCGAGTGGCGCGGCCGCAGCACCACCGGCTGCGCCTCCACCGAGTATCGAAGGGCAGTATAGCGGCACATGGAACGCGACTTTATCAAGCCCTGGTGTACCCAACGACACCGTGGATATCGCACTGACCATTTCTGTAACCAGTACAACCATCTCGATCACTGATGGGGAATTTGTCGCAACTGGCAATGTGTCTCCGTCTAACGGATTCGATGCTGGCTCGCCCATCTACTCAACCACCATTGACGGCTTCCCCTGCCAAGGCGAATTTACGTTCTCGGGCATCATCGACCCCGTTGCTCAAGTTGTGACAGGTAGCTCACGGGGCCAATTTACCTGTACGGCATTCGGCCGCGCGATACGGATCGACATCACAGGCCCATTTAGCGCGAATAAGACGTCGGGAAAACTGTCGGGTACAACTTTGAACCAAGCTATTTCGCGATTTATTAATTAAACTGACGACGACACCCTTCCGATAAAAAGGCCGAGCAATGCTCGGCCTTTTTAATGCTCATTAAGTTGTAGTGATAACTACCAACATAATTGATTGTGACAACTAACCGCCACACACCTCTTTGAATCCAGCAGCCACGAACGGAATCATAATGCCGTACGCAATTTGAAAATCTGAGCTATGGCATTTATTGTTCGACAGCCGATCGATCCGACCGGTTTGTGCAAGCGTTAAGCTCAAAGCACCCGAGAGATTGTGATAACACCAATAGATTTTTTCGTCATCGGCGTCAGGAATGGCCTTTTTTATGGCGGTAATAAATTCCTGCACGAGTTCATCAAACGTGGCGGACATCAGGCGCTCGCCCCACACCGCCGAATTATTCACGTAAGCAATGAGCGCTAAATAATTTTTCCAACCAGGGTCGGGGCTCTCTTGCGCGAGCTCTAGTGGCATTAAAAATGCCTCTATTATTTTTTCAATAGTGGGGCCTTGCTCACCCGCTTCGGCTTGGCACTTACGCAAGGCTTCTAAGCGGGTACGATTAAGTTCGGCGGCCCTCCGCTTGAACACCGCTTCGAACAAATCCATTTTTTTGCCAAAGTGATAGCCTGCTAAGGCAAGATCGACGCCTGCTTCTGAGGCAATCTTGCGCATCGTTACGCCGTCGTAGCCGTGATAGGCAAATAGGCCTTCTGCAGCGTCTAAAATTTTATCTTTTTTTTCTACTTTGGGGCTCATACGCTGCCAACAGAGTGAAATGAACAAGGAGGTTGAAACTTAGCACAAAAGCCTAGCCTAATCTCTATGAGGCGTAGGCGCATACTCGCAACCCGATTAATGTTTGTATTTTCAACAAATGTTGAATATATTTTAATCCACACTAAATTAACACCATGAATTGCCATGACACCTGAAATTTTTAAGTACGTACTCACATTCTCTTATCTAGGACTGGTGTTGTGGTTATCGTATATCGGCATGCGGCGCACCACCGACCTGTCGAGCTTTGCGATCGGGGATAAGCAATTTAGCCCATACCTCATCGGCTTAACCTTATCGGCGTCGATAGCGTCGACGGCCACCTTTGTGATTAACCCGGGTTTTATCTACGTGCACGGCGTTTCGGCCTTTCTGCATTTTGGCATTGCGGCCTCCTTAGGCATTTTAACGGCATTTTTAGTGCTCACGCGCGGGTTCCTTAAGTTTGGAGATGCGAGCAAAGCCGTAACCATTCCCCAATGGATCTACCATCGTTACCAAAGTGGTGAGTTGCGACTATTCTTTGCCCTAATCAATTTACTCTCTATTGCGTTCGTCGTGCTCATCTTAGTGGGTTGCGCCATATTGGTGAGTGGGCTATTTCCAGTCAGCGAAAAGGTAGCGCTCGTGCTCGTGATGCTGTTTGTGTTTTCGTATGTCTTAATGGGCGGCACTTACGCGCATGCTTACACGAATGCACTGCAGGGAGGGATGATGCTACTCATTGCGGTGTTTTTGTTTGTTGATGGATTAGGCACCATCGGCATGAACGCCGCGGGGGGCGGTTTGGTTGATTCACTGCGTGCAGTAGGACCCGATTTTGCCAGTATTTTCAATCCAGCTTCGGCGCTCTACTACGACTTCTTTTCGGTGTTTGTCGCGGGCTTTGTGGTGACGTTTGCCTTAATGCTGCAACCGCATATCCTGACTAAGATTCTGTATTTGCGTCAACCGAGCGACATTAATAAATTTATCGCCACCACTGTATTAGTCGGTTTTGGCTTTAGCTTGATTTTGATGCTTGGCTTTTTTGCGCGGTTTGCGGGACTTGAAATCGATTCACAGGATCAGGTTGTACGCGACTACTTACTTTTCCGCTTTATGGGCACCGATGCCGGTGCTTACCTTTTGACCTTTATTTTTCTAACCATGCTTGCAGCCGGCATGAGTACGCTCGACGGCATCTTAGTTTCGTTATCGGCGATGGTCATCAACGACATTGTGCTACCCATGAGTGGGCACGCAGAGCGCGGCTTATTATTGTCACGACTTTTTTTAGTGGTGATGGGAGTCGTGAGCGTGGCAGTAGCCTGGAACCCGCCGGCACTCGTCGGGCTATTCGCGCAAAAGGGCGTTTATGGGCTCGCCGCGGCGTCGGCCGCCCCTATCCTGATTGGCGTGCTGTACGGCAAAGCAATTCCAGCGTGGGTGGTCATGTGCTCAGCACTAACCGGACTGTTTCTGCACTTACTGCTTAATCTAAGTTTGGGTGTCAGCAACCCAGCGGTGTCGGCCACCATCGCTATCTTCGCTTCGTTTGCAGTCTTCGCAATAGGGCTTGTTGTTAGCAAGTTACGTTAATCACAGCGCTCCGAGCATCGCAGCGCAAAAAAATGGCCACAATATATTTTACGCGTGTAACGGTTTTCGATTGACAATTCAACATATGTTGAGTATTTTTCAACAAACGTTGAATACAAGACGTGGTGATTTACATAAATACTCATGAACACCTTAACCGGAGGAATCCAAATGAACACAATTAGATTCAAAGCGTCTGCGTTGGCACTTGCCACCTTGGTTAGCTTTGGTGGTTCTAGCTCTACGCTTGCGCAAGCAGTTGAAGGCGAACAAGCTAAGCTCGAAGAAATTATTGTTACCGCACGCCGTCGCACAGAATCCTTGCAGGATGTTCCGATTGCCGTAACCGCCCTATCAGGCGAACAACTGTCATTGAGCGGAGCAGCAGACATTTCAGAATTAACGCAATCTGTGCCAAGCGTTACCATTGAAGCCTCGCGCGCAACGAACTCGACCATCACGGCTTTTATTCGCGGTGTTGGTCAGCAAGATCCACTAGCAGGATTTGAGCAAGGTGTAGCGCTATACATCGACGATGTGTATATGGCTCGTCCACAAGGCGCCTTACTCGACATTTATGACGTAGAGCGCATCGAAGTGTTACGTGGCCCGCAAGGCACGCTGTATGGCCGTAACGCCGTGGGTGGAGCAATCAAATACGTTACCCGCCGCTTGTCAGACGAAACAGAGTTCCGCATTAAGGCCGCCGTTGGTGAATACAGCCAAGCAGACTTCGTCGCCACGGCCTCGACGCCAATCAGCGATTCGCTGCGAGTGGGTGGTACTTTTGCTAGCTTAAATCGCGATGGCTACGGTAAAAACCTTACGACGGGCGATGAAAACTATAATAAAGATTTAGTCGGTTTACGCTTGAGCGCCGAATTTGAGCCAAGCGACTCAGTATTAATGCGTTTGAGTTATGACAAAACCGAAGACGATTCAGCACCCGTGGCTGGTTTCAGACCCTTCCCTGGTGCATTCACTGGCGCACCCGTCTTAGGTAATGTTCGCGACACGCTCGCTGGTGCAGCAACCAATGTTTCTACCGCAGGCATCAACGGTAATAATTCTGTTGAAAGCGAAGGCATGCACTTGTCAATTGATTGGCAGATTAACGATCAGCTTACGTTCCGCTCGATAACCGCAAGTCGCGAAGATTACACGGAATCGGTCATTGATTTCGACAGCTTAGCCTCGCAAGATTTTGACGCCCAAGTAATCTACGACAACGAGCAGTTTAGCCAAGAGTTTCAATTGCTCTATGACACTGATCGTTTAAATGTAGTGGCTGGCTTGTATTACTTAGACGCTACGGCTTCGAACGACTTTGACGTAGTCTTAGGCCAACTCGGTGTATTCGCTTTTGGCGCCCCACTCACAGCCTTCACTGGCGGCGTAGTTGACACCGAATCGTGGTCATTATTTGCCGACGCAACCTATGCATTGGACGATCGTTGGAGCCTAACCGTAGGCGGACGCTATACAGAAGATAAGCGTAGTGCCGATATCTTTCGTGCCAACTACTTAGGTGCCGGTTCGCCGCAACTAGGTAATAGCAGCGCGATCTTTTTAGCCGCTACCAGCGACTTTGAAGCAAGCCGCACGTTCGATGACTTTACGCCACGGGTAAACATTAGCTATGCGTTAAACGACAATGTGAACTTGTATGCGGGTTATAACCAAGGCTTTAAAGCCGGTAGCTTCGACCCCCGCGGCGCCAACTTTGCCACGGCTGAAGTGGTAGAGGGTTTTGAGCCAGAGACAATTGACTCATGGGAGTTAGGCTTAAAAGCGACGGTTCTAGATGGTCGAGGCACCACCAACATTGCGGTGTTTAGCTCAGACTATCAAGACATGCAGATTCCTGGATCAGTGGGCGTAGATACAACTGGTGATGGCAACAACGACAGCTTTGTTGGCACAGTTACCAATGCCGGCCAAGCGGACATCAACGGTATTGAGTTTGAGGGTAACTTCTTGCTAACCGACAACCTTACTCTGCAACTCGCCTTGAGCTTGCTCGACGCTGAAATTAAAGAGTGGATCGTAAACGGGATAAATGTGGCCGGACAACGCGAAGTGCAAAACACGCCTGAATCGATGGCTTACATTGGTCTCGGTTACACCAAGGATCTTGCCTCTGGCTCGCTGTACTTGGGTGCTAACTGGTCGTATCGCGATGATACATTCCAATTCGAGCTACCAACACCAGTACTTGATCAAGAAGCGTATGACGTGATCAATGCCAGCATTGTGTGGACCAACAATTCCGAAAAGTTACGCCTTGGCTTACACGGCAAAAACTTGGGCGACGAAGACATTAGAACGTCTGGCTACTGCTTCGGTTCTGGCGGCTGCCCATCAACGCTCGGTTTAGAAGACAACACAACGGTGTTCTATGCGCCTCCGCGCACTGTAACAGCCACACTTGAAGTGAGCTTCTAAACAACACAAGAAAGCACAGGCTGCTCGGAGTAAAACCCGAGCAGCCTGCAGCTTAGCCTCGCTTTAGGCTTACAAAGCACCAATAAGAATTACATCGTAGTGACGCCAGTTAATGTGTCACTCGGTATTACCAAAACGATCCGGGGCATCCCCTGCGCCGGCTCCATTGGGTCAGTTGCTTATCCGCACGCAAGACCCTAAACCGACTGCACCGCGAACCAGAAACGAATCTGACCATGGACTATTTTCCTTCGGAATCACCCTTGCTCCCCGAAATTCTTGCGCTGCACGGCAAATGGCGTAAATACAAAACCGCCGTTGTCTGTGACAACGAAACGCGCAACTGGGAGGAGTTCACGCACGCCAATCATCAGCTCGCCAACGGCCTTCTCGCGCAAGACCTCCACGTGGGCGATAGGGTAGTCGTCGTAATGTCAAACGGCATTCCTATGCTCACTGCACTTATGGGCTGCATGTGTGCCGGAGTGGTCTCGGTGCCGATTAACTTATCGGTTAACGATGACGCATTAGTCAATATGATTAATGATGCGCAAGCACGCGCCATTATTGTCACGGACGATCAACGGCAACGCGTCGCGTCCATAGTTGAACGTTTACACAATCCAAATGTCCTGCTTATCTGCGATATGCCCGCGGCCGAGTGGCAAACACTGGCATCTTTGCAACACGGACAGCCGACGACATTACCTGAGCAAGTCATTCCTGGTGCCACACCGCTTAACGTCATTTACAGTTCGGGCACCACGGGCATGCCCAAGGGCATTTTGGCCACACAGCGTGGACGTCGCGACTGGGCCTATGACCTCGCCATTGCGCTGCGCTACCATGGCGCCGCACGCACGCTCATGACCATAGGCCTGTATTCGAATATTTCGTGGGTCGCGATGCTTAGCACGCTGCTCGCGGGGGGTTGCTTAATAATTGAAAAGCAGTTCAATCCAGCGACTGCTTTGCACCAAATACAAGCGCAAAAAATCACCCACTTTGCCATGGTGCCTATCCAGTTCCAACGTCTAATCGAAGTACTTGAGAACGATTCCAAGTCTTTCGACGTAAGCTCAGTACACGCACTAATGAGTTGTGGCTCACCGTTGCACGCTGATCTCAAACGCAAAATCTTTGCGCACTTTAGCTGCGGTATTATCGAGCTGTACGGTTTAACCGAAGGCGTGATCACCACTATTGATCCCGAAGACGCAGAAGGTCGGTGGAGCTCAGTAGGCAAGCCACTGATCGGCACAGACATTCTTATATTAGACGATGCTGACCAATCAATGCCTGCCAACGCGAGCGGCGAAATTGTGTCGCGCGGCCGCATTACTATGCCAGGTTACCTCAACCGCGATGACGCTAACAGCGAAGCCTGCTTCGACGATGCGCAAGGGCGGAGGTGGCTACGCACAGGCGACATTGGCTATCTCGACGACGAAGGCTTTTTGTATATTGTCGACCGCAAGAAAGACATGATCCTAAGTGGCGGGCAAAACGTCTATCCACAGGATATCGAAGCAACACTCATCCAACATCCGCATGTAAACGACGTTGCCGTAATTGGCGCGAAGAGCGCGCTCTGGGGCGAAACTCCGGTGGCCATTATTGTCCCTGAAGCCTCGGCGCCTGAAAATTTAGCGGCCGAGTTGATTGCGTGGGCAAATGCCAAGCTGGGTAAACAGCAACGGATTGCGGATATTGTTATGATTGATGAATTGCCGCGCAATCCAAACGGTAAAATTTTAAAACGCGAGCTGCGTCGCACACTCGACCTGCCTGTGTACCACCAAGCATAACTATCTGTTAAGGGGATTACCCATGCTCGAGTTTCGCGAACACTTTTATACAAGCAACGATGGTCTGCGCCTGTATGCTCGCGACTACGCGAGTCAAGGTCAACAACAGGGCATCATTCTGTGTATGCACGGCCTTACGCGCAACTCCGCAGACTTCGAACCCATTATTGACGAATTAACACGTAATCATCGCGTTATTGCAGCGGACCAACGCGGGCGTGGACGATCCGCGCACGATCCGAATCCAGCCAACTACACGCCGGCCACGTATGTGGCCGATATGTTTACTTTGCTCGATTCGCTCACGGTGCAGAAGGTAATTTTATTCGGCACCTCGCTCGGCGGCTTGATGGCGGTAATGATGAAAGCCCTGCAACCGCAACGGTGCACGGCGGTGATTATCAATGATATTTGTCCAGACATTAACCCTGCGGGCCTGCAACGCATTATGACGTACGTGGGCGCAGCGCCTGGCACGATAGGCGATTGGGAGGCGGCCGTAGCGGAAGTAAAACGCTTGAACGACGGTATCTTCCCACACCTAAGCGAAGCTGAGTGGCTTGCTTTTGCAAAGCGTGTATTTATCGAGGCACCATCGGGAGACTTGCAATTTAATTATGACCCCGCAATTCGGCAACCTCTCGCAAGCAATCAAGACAACGCCGCACCGCCCGATCTATGGCCATTATTTCAAGCCGCGGGCGACACGCCTTTGATGCTCATCCACGGTGAACTGTCTGACCTGCTCGTGGCGTCGGGCGTGGCTAAATTTAAGCAATTAGTGCCCAATTTGGTTTACCTAAAAGTTCACGGCGTGGGTCACGCTCCCATACTTAACGAGCCAGAAGTTGCGCCTGCGGTCCGCAATTTTTTGCAAAACCTCAACTAGGCGTTTGATGGGGCTCAGCGCGGCCACTGGGGTCCACAAGGGCCCCCTCTCGTATTGACTGCGTTCTTGCTACCACCCTTTAGCAATGTTCTGTTACTCTTGATGACCCGCGCATAAAAATAATGGAGCGACAGCATGCCCAATTCGCTGTTATCACGCTTTTCAGCTTTCTTAGTGTTGTTTTTAAGCAGTACCTTACCTATACCCGCCTTTGCGGTTGAGCACACTGCAACAACGGAACATCAGGCATCACAAGCACCCTACGCAGTAGGGGTTAAATCGCTCTTTATTCACGATGAGGCTCGTCCATTCGATGCGCTAGGTGGAGTGCACAAAGGTGTTCGATCCTTGCTGACGGAAGTCTGGTATCCGGTCGACCATGCCAGCCTTGCTCTCGATCAACGCCGACCACAGCCACGCTATCGGCGTGCCACGTTTGGCGACTATGTGTTTGGACGGCGCGATGTGCATCAGAAAATGATGACGCAAACCACGTTTTTTCATCTCACACCCGACACGGTCAGAGAAGGCATCACCTCAGAACAAATCCAACAAGCCATCGACGAGCTGTTCGAACGCCCACGCAACGCTTACCTTGATGCACCCTTAGCAAACACTGACTCACCGCTTCCAATCGTGGTGATGACGCATGGGGACGCGGGCAGTCGTTACAACATGGAATCAGCCTGCGAAGCACTGGCGGCGCAAGGCTATGTGGTGATTGCGCCCGAACACACAGGCAACACACCCTTCGCTCTGACTAGCGCTGATCCTGCATTGCAGGCCGATTTTAGCGAACCAATCTTAGCGGCAAAAATGCAAGACGTAAAAGTATTCCTCAATGCGGATGGTACGTACGGGCCTGAAGATAATTACGGACAAACTTACACCCCGCTCGCAAGCCGCGCTCCCAGTAATGAAACGTTTGTGGAACTTGATCGTGCCTTGGTTGAACGCGTCAATGATCTACGCGCCGCCTTGACTACTCTGGAGCAGTGGAACGCTGAAGGCGAATTTGCAGGACGCTTAGACTTTGCGCGGATCGGCGTCATGGGCCGTTCGTTTGGCGGCATGACGACTTTGGCGGCGTTGGGCCTAGATAAGCGCTTTGTGGCGGGGGTTGCGGTTGTGCCGCTGGTGTTTCCCGATTTTCGGGCCGCAATGCCCAACGAACTTCTTCTGGATAAAGAGCGTGAAACCGTTTTACTCAATCGCGAGGGACCGGTGATATTGAACACTGTTCACAAACCCACTCTGTATTTGAGTGGCGCAGAGGACGCGTTGATCATTGGTGCGGGGCAACGCATGGCGGCAAGCTTTGGCGGCCCGCAACCTTCGCAAGATAATCCCCACGCGGTATTAAGGCACTCTTACGAAACAACCACTAAACCCGTGTATTGGGGCTTATTGCACAACTCAAACCACTCAAGCTTTGGGGTATCGGGCGGCTACTGGTGGCCCGACTTAAAACCGAACACACAAACCCGCACCTTCAACCCCGATGAACAATTTACGTTAATTGCGCCAGCACGTGCACACCACATTCAGCAAGAGCGTGTGGTGAGGTTTTTTAATGCGTATCTAAAACAACAAACAAGCGACCAACAGCAACTCCGAGAAAATCCGTTTAAGGCGGATGGCCTAGAGTTTGAATATCGCAATATAGGCGAAGATTAAAACAACAAATTTAACTCCTCATAGCGTCAAGCGGGGATGACTCTACAACCCTGCCAATCCAGCAAAGGAAATCCAAAGCCGATGAACAGACCCACCACCGATGTAGTACCGCAACCGCACCTAGACCTTAAAGTATTTATCGTATCAATCGTTACCTTAGGTATCGTAAGCGGCGTGTTAATCGGATTCCCCGAAGAATCAGCACGGGGAGCCAATACTGCCAAAGTGTGGATCACCACCCAATTCGGCTGGTTGTATTTGCTCACCGGTATATTGCCATTGGGCTTTGCAGGTTGGCTCGCTTTTGGCCCGTATGGGCAAATCAAGCTTGGCGCCGCCGACGAAAAACCAGAATATTCGAATGCCAGTTGGATCGGCATGATGTTTACCGCGAGCATGGGGGCCAGTTTAATCGCGTGGGGCTTTGCCGAACCCATCTTCTACATCCAAACACCCCCGCTAGGCTTGGAGCCCAACTCGCCGCTCGCCTTTGAGTTCGCGCACATGTATCCCCTTTTTCATTGGGGTTTTGTGCCGTGGGCCATTTACTGCCTGCCGGCAGTGCCCATCGCCTACATGCTATTCGTACGCAAGACACCCACGTTAAAAATCAGCGACTCCTGCGAACAAGCGATGCCAGAACGAGGTCGTCAGGGGTGGCG
>CAYGNS010000011.1:13348-13609 GCA_964351295.1 uncultured Gammaproteobacteria bacterium | reverse complement strand
TTGTAAGAACACGCCCGGCGCATTTGGTGACTCCAGCGAGAAATCCTTCAGGTAGATTTTGCGGATATCAAACACCGCTTTTTGCGTTTCTTGTTCAGCCATGACTAGTCTTTTTATAAGTTGTGAGATTAATGAGAAATGAGGTGGCGTATAAGGGATTTTATTGTTTGCTCGCGGTATTTAGCCTTTGTCAGCAACTAAAGGCAAACTTTCTTTTTGCCACGCAATTAAACCGCCTTTTAAAGGATGGACTTTAGTAAA
>CAYGNS010000011.1:8736-13338 GCA_964351295.1 uncultured Gammaproteobacteria bacterium | reverse complement strand
CCTGCGCCCCACCACCGCCAACATCACGTTCTCCCTCGCAAGAACACGCCCGTTTAAACGATGGACTATAGTAACCCCCAGCTTCACTAAACTCTTAGCCCCTTTGAGGCTCTCGCCGCCAGTTTGACATACCAACACTACCGTACTGTCTTTATGCTTGAGTAGCTTTTTATTGTCGGCCGAAAACTCAGGCAGTTGCATGTTGATTGAACCAGCAATGTGACCTTTGGCGTAGTGTTCCGGTTTATTCAAATCAAGAATAACTGACTTGCCTGAACGTTGTAGGGCCGGCAAACCCAGCGGCGTTACCGCGGTGGCGCCTCTTACCGAACCTTGAATAAAGCTCAGCAATAACAGATTAAGTACTGTCACTAGAGCAACAAACCACCAGATATTAAGATTAATAAATTCTATGAACATAGTATGTACAGGGGTAGAAACACAGTAACGAGAAGGCTAAGATCATTGCGAACTCAGCATCGATAAAGTCTTAAATTTGCCGCGTTTAAGCAATTATCCTTCAGCCATCATCCTTTAGAGAGAAGCTAAGGGTTAATTTTGCGCCAGTTTAGAGACACAAGGTGAAAAACGATGTGTGATTTGCTGTGGGTCTAGAATTAAAGTGCCCGAATTATACAGCACGCGTTACACTTGTACGAAGAATTCTGAGAATATCCCGGCTCAAGCAATACAGCGCAAACCAAACAGTGTTAATTCAAACTTACCGGCGAACAGCGGCCGCCCATCTTGCCTTGCCAGGCACCGCACAACTTAGCCCTAGGTCAAGGTCTCGAACCAAACAAACTTGGTTTGTAAATCACTCCATCCTAGGCAATATTGGCGCGGCGCTAGTGACAACGGTCGTTCTTGCCTTTACGCTCAATGGAACATTGGCGCAGGCACAATCGAGCACCGATGCGGAACGCTCGATTGACGCAATTGTTGTGCAAATAGACTCCATTACCAAGGAACTAAACGCAAGCAAACAACAGCGCGCAAGCGAGCAAAATAAATTGCTTCGCGCTGAAAAAGCCATGTCGGCCAATAAGCAAAGCTTGCGCGAACTAGAGCGAAAAATCGCTTCACAAGCCGAACAGGCGCAGGCTACCGAGCAACAAATAGCCGAACTACAACAAGCTAGTGACGCAATTGCAGAACAGCTGGCAAAACTGATTAAAGATCAGTACGAGCAGGGGGGCGACGCGTATCTAAAACAGATGCTCAATCAAGAAAACCCATATGCACTAGGCCGCTTGAATCATTATCGCGAAATCTTCAAAGAGGCGATGTTTAACAAGATCCAGGAACACGCATTTGTGCTGGACGGCCTGCGCCAACAAAAGGAAAGTTTTGCCACCCTACTTGAGCAACTGGCCGCTGATAAGCGCAGTTTGTCGTCTAAACAAGCCGAATTACTCAGTAACCAGTCCGAGCGCCGGCAAGCGATCGCGGCGTTGGATTCGCAACTCAGTGACAAAGCCAGCTTGTTGGCTCAACTTAATGAGGACCGCGAGCGCCTGCAAACATTGGTAAAACAGATTCAAGCAAAAGCCCAGCAGTTAGCTAAATTGTCGCAGCAACCCACTCGAGCGCTGGTACCGGGCGGCTTTATAAAGCAAAAAGGCCGTTTAAGTTTACCGGTAGACGGCAAAATAGTGACGGGTTTTGGGGCGCGTATACCCACATCGGGTATTCGTTCGAATGGTCTATACTTTGAGTCTAAACAAAGTGCAACGGTTCGCGCTATTTATTCGGGAACAGTGATATTCTCGGACTACCTTAAAGGTTTTGGTGAACTCATTATTGTAGATCACGGCGATGACCATATTAGCCTGTATGGTCACAACGACCGCCTTTTAAAAAAGGTAGGCGAACAAGTGGCGCCAAACGAGGCCATCGCGCAAGTAGGTACCAGCGGTGGGCTTAAGCAGCCAGGGCTGTATTTTGAGATTCGCCAAAATACCCAACCTGTAAACCCTAGCCTATGGCTTTCAGGTCAATAACTCGGTTTTGTTCTTTATGACTAGTTGTACCCCCAACCACGAGCACGCTCACGTTTATTCATCTATGTACTCAAAACTATTGGTCTTTGTCTTTTTCGTGCTTCTTACTTTTGTAACAACGCCCAAAAGTGTGGCGAAGGACGAAGCAGAGGGTATCGAAAAAGATCAAGCTGAAACTGCGCTGCCACTTGAGCAAATCAAAAATTTCGCCGAGATTTTTACGCGAATAAAGCGCTTTTATGTAGAGCCAGTCAGTGACGAACAATTACTCGAACATGCAATAACGGGCATGTTGAATGGCCTTGATCCGCACTCAGTTTATTTAAAAGGCGAGAACTATGACGACCTTAATGAAGACGCGACGGGACGCTTTGGTGGTTTAGGTATTGAAGTAGTTATGGAGCGCGGTTATGTAAAGGTTGTTACACCCGTAGACGACACCCCCGCCGCTAAAGCTGGCATTCGAACCGGCGACTTGATTGTTAAAATTGACGGTGAGTCGTTGGCGGGCTTGAGTTTGCGAGAGTCAACCAACCGTATGCGCGGCGAACCTGGCACGCCAATCAGTATGACCATTTTACGGGAAGGCGAAGCCGATCCAATCAACATTGAATTAATACGCGCGGTTATTCGGCAACAATCGATCAAGCGCCAAAGACTCAGCGATGAAATTGGCTACATTCGTATTAGCCAATTTCAACAGGACACTGCAGAAATGTTTCGCAAAGAGCTTGTGCAGCTAAAAACGGCTGATTCGTTCGCTGGCTTGATTTTGGATTTGCGTAATAATCCAGGCGGCTTGCTTACCGCGGCCGTATCCGTCGCTGATGCCTTTATTGAGGAAGGCATTTTGGTTAGCACTAAAGGCCGCATTCCAGAGGGCGATCTAAGCTATACCGCGACCCCAAATGATTTAATCGCTGGTAAACCGATTGTTGTACTGATTAATGGCGGCTCCGCGTCGGCTTCAGAGATTGTGGCGGGCGCTCTGCAAGATCATCGGCGGGCGGTACTATTGGGCTTAGAAACTTTTGGCAAAGGCTCAGTGCAGTCGGTAATGGAAATTAATGCTGACGAAGCCATAAAACTGACCACCTCTCGTTACTTCACCCCTAACGGTACGTCGATTCAAGCCAACGGCATTCACCCAGATATAACAGTGGCACAACGATATCCATCTGGTGAGGAACTGCAAGACCAAAGCCTTAAAGAGCGCGACCTGCCTAACAGTTTAAAAAATCCCGACGAAGATAATCATGCCGATGATGAACTGTCCCCGCAAACAGTGGAGTTACTCAACGCCGACTATCAACTTTTTGAAGCGTATAAACTAATGCAAGGCCTGGTGTTGTTCGACTCACGTCGCAAAATCGACAGCGCTCAATAAGCCATTAAACAGTTTAAAGCCATCACGGCGTGCCCTTAAAATGCTGGGCTAATGCACGAATATGGTCTGGCCCCACTTCGCAGCAACCACCAATAATTTGTGCGCCTGAAGCGTGCCAGTCGCGGGCGAATCCTAGATAGGCCGCAGGGTCTAGATCGGTGCGCGTTTCGAGCTGATCTACCGTGGCGTTAACGTCTTTGAAGTCTTCGGTAATCCGCGTGAAGCCATTGGCGTAGGCACCGAGGCGCAGTTCATAACCACTGAGTTGGTGCAAGGCTTGCGTAACGGCTTCAGGAATTGAACAATTGATAAGCACCGCCGCCGCACCATAGTCTCGCGCCGTGCTAACAATTTGCTCTATGGGTTCTCCCGAGCGTAACAGGCTACCGTCTTCGTCACTGACTGTTACCGACAACCATACGGGTTTGCCAAAAGGCGTTGCGCCCATCAATGCTCCAGCCGCCTGTTGGGTAGACACCATGGTCTCCAACAGAAATACGTCTACAAACGGCGCCAGTATACCCGCCATTTCGCCATAAACCTCAGCGCCTTCTTCTAGTGATAAAACTAAATCAGGTCGATAAGATTTCGCGTTTGGCCCCAAGCTCGCCGCAATTATGCCCGCTCCGTGCTTGTCGCGTGCGCGGTTGGCAATTTCGCCAGCACTTACCAGTAAATCCCTAAAACGATGCTCAAGATCAAAGGGTCTCAGCCGATCGCGATGGTTAGCGTAAGTATTGGTGGTGGCGATATCGGCTCCGGCGGCAAAATAGTCATCGTGTACGCTCTGAACCAGCTCAGGCTCCTCAAGCAATATCTTAGTTGCCCACAAAGGCGTTAATTCGCGCACAGATCGGGCCACCAACTCTTGGCCCATTCCACCATCTAAAATCAAAGGTATTTGCATGCTATTCGATGCGCGGTTACGCAAGGCAAGGTTGAAGTAACCCGAATTCCATTAAGACGATACTACTTAAGGATTTACGGTTTGATTAATGGGAACAATCCCGATCGACATTGCGCCAGGCCCGAGGTTGATGCTTGCGGCTAAGGTCATCACACCCACATACAGCGCAACATTATGGTCGTCGCAGACGTGCTGTAAGCGTTTAAAATTACTATGATGAACGAGCGCTTTCGGATCGCCCGCAAAGCTAATATTAATTAAAGGCGCCCCTAAGGCCGGGGGTCGCCGTGCGCGCGCGTGGGCGG
>CAYGNS010000011.1:0-8726 GCA_964351295.1 uncultured Gammaproteobacteria bacterium | reverse complement strand
ACTCGGTTTACCGAGCTATCGAATCCCCGATTTTTCATATCGATGATATCAATGCCGCCATTTTGATTATTGGCGATGGGCGAAATGGCGAGCGCATTGGCTATGAGCGCCACGGGCAACGATACCGTTTTATTGCCTTTTTGTTTTACGCGGTGACGAATATAAACGCTGTCTCGCACGATGGTAAAAGACTTAACTAGCGTCTTAAAATCTTCAATTAAGGGTCGATAATCCGTGATGTCCAATCCATCGCGCATCAGATCATCCGCATACATCGCAATTAAACCTTGGCCTGCGGCAAGGCTGCCAGAGTCTACAACGCTCATTCGAAATGGCGACTCAATACCCAGTGGAGCGCGAACGTGTTTGGCGTCTGCTGCAATGGACTGCGACACCTCGCGATATCCCTCGTAAATAGGGGTATAGGGTCTACCGATGGATTGACAAATTGCCACGTCGTAGTCGATAGCCACCTTTTTTAAAATAAAGCGACGAATATCATCTTCAGTAGGGGTGATCGACATGGCGTCAGACTTAACACTAATACGGCCAGCATTATGAATCGCGATCAGCGCCTTCTCGTTGGTAGTGTCAACATACTGCGTACCCTCGAAGGACACAGCGAGTGGCAGAATCTTGATAGATCTGCGTTGCAGTTCCTGTTCGGGAACACAAGCAACAGAGTCCAATACAAAAGCGTATTTCATGGTCGAATAGGCGCGCAAACAACAGTTCAGCTGGCAGTATTTAATCTAAAACAATAGCTTAGCCGTTAGGGTTCTTGTTCTTGGTTGATAGGAGCGATTCCCACGGACACGGCGCCCGGCCCCACATTGATGGTTGCGCCCAGTGTCATTACACCAGTGTACAATTGAATGTCGGCGTCATTGCAGACATGTTGTAAGCGCTTGTAGCTGTTGTGCTTAGTGAGGGAGGTGGGGTCGCCCGCAATGCTAATATTAATTAAAGGTGCGATCAGTCCTTCGCGTACTCGATCAATACAATACTCCAGCACTTTTTCCAACGCGTTTTCAAAACCGCGAGTGGATAAATCGATAACATCAATCTGTTGATTTTGCGCGAGCGTAATAGGCGATACTTGCAATGCTTTGGCAACCACCGCCACCGGATACGACACCGTTTTGTTGCCTTTCTGCTTCTGGCGGTGCCGCGCGTACACGCTGTCGCGCACCACAATAAAGGTTTTAACGAGCGTTTTAAAATCCTCAATCACAGGCTTAAAATCCGCTAAGCTCATTCCGGTTTGCAATAAATCGTCTGAGTACAACGCAATCAATCCTTGACCGGCAACGACTGTACCTGTGTCTGAAGTCGTCATTCTAAATGGAGTAGTGATGTCGTGTTCTAACCGCGTAGCTTTGGCATCCGCGGCGATGGAATCAGATACTGCCTTGCAGCTTTGAAAAATAGGTGTGTATGACTGTCCCACGGTTTGAAAAATAGCCACATCATACATGGGCGCAATGTGCTTAATTAAATACTTTCTTACATCGTCTGCAGTGGGTGTAATCGATACCGAATCGGTTTTAATGCCAACTCGTCCTGCCGAGTGGATGGGTATTAACGCTCTCTCTTCGAAGCTGTCTACATAGTGCACACCGTCAAAGCGTACCGCGAGGGGCATTAGCTTTATGTGGCGTTTACGGTACTCGCGCTCGGGAATACAGCCCACGGAATCCATAACAATTGCGTATTTCATAGTTAAGTAGCAACCGAATAAAACATTAAAAATCTAAAATAACACAACTTGTGCCTTTAGTTGTTGCTTGTTTTTTGCTTCACGTAGCGCTTTGCTAAACCACGTTTAACCTTAGTTCAAATCGCGTATCAAAGCGCATTTGTTTGATTAACTGGAGCAATGCCCACTGAGATTGCGCTAGGACCAATTTGAATGCTCGCGGCTAAGGTCATCACACCAACATACAGGCGTACATCCGCAATAGCACACGCTTTTTCCAACCGCTTAAAACTGCTGTGATTAGTTAAGATAGCGGGTTCGCCGGCCACGCTAATATTCACTAATGGTGCGAGCAAACCTTCGGCCACACGGGCAACGCAGTATTCAAGAACTTTCTCGATGGCGTTGTCTGCCCCACGCGTTTTAACGTCGAGCATCGTCAGCTCCCCGTCTTGTAACAAAGTGATTGGGGAAACTTCCAGCGCGTTAGCAATAATGGCAACGGGCAGCGATACGGTTTTATTCCCCTTTAGCTTTTGCCGATGCCGTGCATACATGGCATCCCGTACCACTAAAAACGATTTTACTTGTGACTTGAACCGTTCAACCAAAGGAGTGAACTCGGTAAGGCTCATGCCGGCTTGTAACAAATCATCGGAGTAAATAGCGATAAGACCTTGGCCTGCTAGCGCCGTTTTGGTTTCGGTGCTTGTCATACGAAACGGCGTGGTGATGTTTTCCTTTAGTCGCAACGCCTTAGCGTCAGCCGCCACCGAATCGGATACCGCTCGGCAACTCAGGTAAATGGGCGTGTAAGCTTGCCCCGCCGTTTGAAAAATCGCAACATCGTATTTGAGCACAATGTTCTTCATCAAATACTTGCGCACATCATCAGCCGAGGGTGTGATCGACATGGAATTTGATTTAACGCCAATACGACCCGCCGCATGAATCGGTAATAGCGATTTTTCGGCAAATGTATCGAGATATTGCACATCGTCAAAACTTACAGACAACGGCAACAGCTCTAAGGGTCGGGTTCGATACTCTTGTTCTGGAATGCAACCAACCGAGTCAACGATTAAGGCATATTTCATAGGGTGATCCGCGTAAAGAAAAACAGCAGTGTTTAAATTTACCGCATTCGGCAATAAAGAAAATTACCGAGCTAGAGCTGCACAAACTACCTGTCAGGGTTGGTTACTCAACTACCCCACCCTAGAATTTTGAGGCCTATACTTACACAGTTAACGCTATTAGGGAATACAGCGCTCGATTCGCATAATCGGAGGCTACTTATTGCGTCCAAGAGTTGGTTGACCGTTAGGCGAGCAAATCGGGAATCATAGCGCTCTCTAGACGAGCGATCTGGTCCTTAAGCAACAGCTTGCGCTTTTTAAGGCGCGACAGTTCAAACTGCGAACCCGATTGAGTTTCGGTCATTGTGGCTATCGCTAAATCTAATTCGCGATGCCGTTGACGCAGCAAAGCGAGCTCCTGGTGTGCGCTGGGTAGCGAGTCTGCCGAAAGGTTCATCATGGGCGATGGCTGAAGGGTGGGTCTGTAAGGATTTGCCTTGCGCGATTAGCTGCGACTTATTAATTATATAGTACTCGCCAAATGTGAATCTTTGCAGAAAAAATTAGATTCCTAATTACCCGTTGTTCGGCATGCTTTACACTAGCAGCCTGAGGTGTTCACTTTGCTCTATTGGCCACTGCGGTTAATTGTATTACGGGCGGCAAGTTTCGCACCGACTACTCACACCAACAACCTAAACTTACTTGTCTATGCGTTGTTTTATTGCATTAAGCTTAACCGACGAAGCGCGCGATGCGATTGGTGATGTGGCTGCGCAAATGGCCTATCAAGACAAGAGCAATGCGGTGCGTTGGGTAGACCAAGAAAACTATCATGTAACGATAGCGTTTTTAGGTGAGCTCGATCTTGAAGAGGTTGATCGTTTGGCCGACGAGCTAGACTACAGCTTGAGTAGTTTTGGCGCCGAGAGTGTGGTGGCGGGTTTAAGTCCGTTTCCCGAATCCAAGCCCAAGTTAATCGCTGCAATGCTTAACCCTACTTCCAGCTTAAGCGAGATTCACCATCAAGTGATGAGTGCCATTAGCGCCGCAGGGCTTAGTGTAGAAAAACGCAAATTCATTCCGCATATTACCTTAGGCCGTTTTAGACACAGTCGTAACCTGTACAGTGGCACTATCCCATTGTTGTTCACCATCCCCATTGAGTTTGCCGAAGTGGTGTTGTACGAAAGCCATCTGGCTACCAATGGCGCACAATACGATCCCGTCTTTCGTTATCCCTTAGAGTTTTCAGACTACGAACAGGAATCTTTCAACGACTCAGTCGACGCAGAATAAGTCGCCCCCCTCAAAAAAGAAAAAGCATGTTTTGCCCCTGTGACTCAACCAAGTACGATCTGCACTGCCATACCACTTACTCAGACGGCGACCTTGACCCAGAGGCGCTCGTGCAATTGGCAAAAGAACAGCAGATTACCCATCTTGCAGTAACCGATCACGATTCCGTTGCAGGGTTATCGGCCGCACGCATCGCTGCCGAAGCGGCCGACATTGAGCTGATTGCGGGAGTGGAGTTTTCTTGCGAGTGGAATGGGCAACTATTGCACGTATTGGGTTTGAACATTGATCCCGGCAACGACCAATTGTTAAGCGGTATAGAACATAACCAACAGCTACGCAGCTTGCGCGCTGAGCACATGCATCAAGACTTTATTGCTCAGGGCATAGACTTAACTCAGCGAGTGGCCGAGCTCGTAGGTGCGCAAGGCGTACCCACACGGCCACATTTCGCACAAGCGCTGATTGATCAAGGATTGGTAAGCAATAAAAATCAAGCATTTAAGCGCTATTTAGTAAAAGGCAAAGTTGGGTTTGTACCCATGCAATGGCCAGATATCAGCGAGATCGCGGGCTGGATTAAGGCGGCCGGCGGCCAGGCCGTATTGGCCCATCCTACTCGTTACAAGTTTTCTCGCACCAAGTTAGTAAGCTTAATCGAAACCATGCGCGGCCATGGTGTGGGTGCATTAGAAGTGTCTACGCCCATCACCGAGCCCAAACACGTGAGCATGTTAGCCGACCTGTGCTTGCGTTATGATCTAGCTGCATCGCTTGGGTCAGACTTTCATTCTACAACTCAGCCGTGGGCTCGCTTAGGCGGCGCACCCGCACTGGATACGCGGCTAACGCCCATTTGGTCACGCTTTTAGCGTGCTGTTAATACATAAAACCGAAACTAAAACCCGAACTAAACTAATGCTTGAATCTGATCTAAAACCGGCTCTAACGGCCACTACTACCTATTTAAAAGACTATCGCGCACCGGCTTTTAAGATAGCGCGCACACACCTTGATTTTCAGTTTGGCGAAACCCATACGCGCGTAACGGCAACCCTGCAGATCGAGCGCAGCGCTAGCCACAGCGAACCGTTAATCCTTGATGGGGAAAAACTAACCCTGGTTAATTTAAAAATTGACGGTAGTGCAGTGCCTAAAACGGGTTATAGCGTGACCGATACCAGCCTCACTGTGCATTCGGTACCGGATCAATTTGAGTTAGAAATAGTCACCGAATTACAACCGCACCTTAATACCGAACTCTCGGGCTTGTATCAATCAAGTGGTAATTTTTGCACGCAGTGCGAAGCCGAGGGTTTTCGGCGCATCACTTATTTCCCAGATCGACCCGACGTACTCAGTGTTTACACCGTTACCCTGACGGCGCCCAAAAGCACCAGCCCCGTGCTATTGGCCAATGGCAATTGGGAAGCCGGTGGCGACCTTGACGATGGACGCCACTGGGCTAAATGGCACGACCCCCACCCAAAACCGAGCTACCTATTTGCAGTGGTCGCGGGCGCCCTTGAGCATATTAGCGACGAGTTTGTAACGTGTTCGAGTAAGCGCGTGGCGTTAAATATTTACGCCCAAGCGCACAACATTCATAAATGCCAACACGCGATGACATCACTGCAAAAGTCGATGCTGTGGGACGAGCAAGTGTATGGCCGCGAATACGACCTAGATATTTATAACGTGGTGGCCGTGGATGATTTCAACATGGGCGCCATGGAGAACAAGGGGCTTAATCTATTCAACTCCAAATACGTATTAGCGGATCAAGCGTCTGCTACCGATGCTGACTTTGAAGGCATCGAAAGTGTGATTGGCCATGAGTACTTTCATAATTGGTCAGGCAATCGCGTTACCTGCCGCGACTGGTTTCAATTAAGCTTAAAAGAAGGCTTCACGGTTTTTCGCGATCAAGAGTTTAGTGCCGACATGGGTTCGCGCGCGGTAAAGCGCATTCGCGACGTGCAAGTGCTGCGCAACCATCAATTTAAAGAAGACGCTGGCCCTATGGCGCATCCGGTGCGACCCGAGTCGTACCAAGAAATAAATAATTTCTACACGGTAACCATTTACGAAAAAGGCGCCGAAGTAATTCGCATGCTGCATCACATTGTGAGCGCTGCTGGTTTTCGTAAAGCAACAGATTTGTACTTTGCTCGGTTTGATGGGTGTGCGGTAACCACCGAAGACTTCGTGCAATGCATGGAACAAGCCAATAACGTAGACCTTACCCAATTTCGATATTGGTATACGCAAGCGGGAACGCCGGTATTAAATGTAGAGCAAGCGTACAACGCCGCTACTCAAACGTTCACGCTAACGGTGCAGCAAAGTTGCCCGCCGTCGCCTAATCAAGCACATAAAGAGCCATTTTATATTCCCGTGGCGATGGCCTTGATTGCGCCCGATGGCGGTATAAGTAATGAGCAAACTCTTATTATTGATAAAGCTGAACAGCAGTTTGAATTTAAAGTATCAGCGACTCCTGTGGTCTCGTTTTTGCGCGATTTTTCGGCACCCGTAAAACTGGTGTTTGCACAGACTCGGCAAGAACTAGCGCATCTGGTCAAGTTCGACAATAACGGGTTTGTGCGCTTCGAGGCCATTCAGCGCATGGCGCTAAATCTATTATTGCCGGCCATCAAATCTGGGCAGTTTAACCAGCAAGATCTGCAGGCGTTAATCGATACGCTCGAGCATGTGCTAGCCCACCCGCCAACCGATCAAGCTATGTTGGCTGAATTACTGAGTTTGCCTAGCGAGTCTTATTTGGTGGATTGCTTAGCGGCCGAGGTTGATCCACTACAAGTGTCTGCGCTGCGCGATCAGCTATTGCAAACGCTGGCGCAAGCATTAGCCAAACCCTTACTTGCCCATTACGAGCAGTGTGCGCCAGATGCAGAATTTAGTTTAGACAGCGACGCCATGGCGCGCCGCGCATTGCGCAATAAAACGCTTGCTTGGCTAGCACACGATGGCTCCGCGCAAACGCTCGAACTCGCTGCCAAGCAATTTGGCGAGGCCACCACCATGACCGAACAACAAGCGGCGCTTGGTTGTTTGGTGCGCCACGGTGGGCCACAGGCCGAAGCGGCAATACAAACGTTTTATCAACGTTGGCAAAGCGATGCATTAGTGATGGACAAATGGTTTGCGTTGCAAGCGTCCGCACCAAGCGAAAACATTGTGGCAAACGTTACGGCGTTACTAGAGCATCCGGCCTTCTCGATTAAAAATCCGAATAAAGTACGCTCGCTACTTGGAGCGTTCGCTGCCAACTTAGCCGGGTTTCACAGCCCTGGTGGCCACCAACTGTTGGCCGCGCAGATCATCATTTTAAATAACATTAATCCGCAGGTCGCCGCGCGGCTAGTAAGCGCGTTTAATAACTGGCGTATGTTTACCCCAACGGTACGCGCGTCGATGCAGGCCGAGTTAGAACGCATTAAGGCCGTGCCTGAACTAAGTACCGACATAGCCGAGATTGTGAGCAAGGCGCTCGCATAAATTATCTAAGCAGGAAGACGATATGACCACAAATAAAACAAAACCAGTGGCCTTAGTAACGGGCGCCTCGGTGGGTATAGGCCGCGCCATTGCGGTGGAGCTAGCCGCTAATGGATATCAGCTTATTCTGCTAGCGCGCCGTGCCGATAAACTACAAGAGTTGGCAATTGAGTTAGCAAACCAATACGGAACGCAAAGTCACATTATTGCCGTAGATGTAAACGATCACGCTAGCGTTGCACAAGCACTTGCAGCATGCCCTGCCGAATTTGCCGCCATCGACGTGCTTGTTAATAATGCTGGATTAGCCTTGGGCACCGAACCCGCCCAATCCGCATTATGGGACGACTGGTTATTGATGATCCAAACCAACTGTTTGGCTTTAGCACATATAACGCATCTGTTAATGCCAGGCATGCTAGAACGCAACAAAGGTCATGTGGTTAATATTGGGTCTATTGCAGGCAACTATGCGTACCGCGGCGGTAACGTGTATGGCGCGACCAAGGCGTTTGTAGATCAATTCTCAGCTAACCTGCGCACCGACGTATTAGGCAGCAAAGTTCGAGTTACCAATATTGCGCCCGGCTTACTAGAAGGCACCGAGTTCTCGGTAGTGCGCATGCATGGCGATCAAACCAAAGCGGCCAAAGTATACGAAGGCTTAGAAGCCCTACAGCCCGAAGATGTGGCCGAAGCGGTGCGTTGGGTAGTAAGCCTACCGGCGCGCGTAAATATCAACCGCTTAGAATTGATGGCGCTTTCGCAAAGTGCGGGCGGCCTAGCATTTAAAGCCATAGAAGATTGAAATGCCAAACGCCCTAAGCCCCAAAAAACTTCTGCACAGCAAATGGACTGCAACGCACCCCTCGCGTAAAGAGAAACACTTCTTAGTAGTAGAAGTAGAGTTCGACGAACAGCAAAACGTAGTGGCATGCCTACTGGAAGCCGTGTACTCAAAACGCCAGACACCCATAGATTGGACCGATCTGAAACAGCCCGAAAAGTGGTTGCGCGGGTGGGTTTGAATCTACGATTGTTTAGGCGGCTTAACTTAAACTGTAGCCGAGCATAGAGTAGAATTACAAAAACCAAGTTCCTGTTACCATCCTTGAGAGGTATAAGTT
>CAYGNS010000010.1:0-13642 GCA_964351295.1 uncultured Gammaproteobacteria bacterium | reverse complement strand
CCATAAGCACGATGGCCTAAAAAAATCTTGTTGAGATACAGTGCTAATATTTCTTGTTTGCTTAATATCTGCTCGAGCTTCAGCGCCAGCAAAATCTCTTTGATTTTGCGGGTGTAGGTTTTCTCAGGCGTTAGGTAAAAATTTCTCGCGACCTGCATGGTGATCGTGCTTGCACCCTGACTCGAACCGCCTGCTTGCAGGTTTGCTAGCGTGGCACGTACAAGCCCGAACAGATCGATGCCGCTATGATTGTAAAAATTGTCATCTTCGCTCGCGAGCACGGCGTCGATCAGCGTTTGGGGGATCGCCTCGAGCTCTAGAGGCTTGCGTCGTTCGTCGCCAAACTCAGAAATTAATAGATTGTCGGCGGAATAGACCCGCAGTGGCACTTTAAGCTCGATGCTACGAATACCGTTCGCGTCAGGCAGTTCGTTTTGCAGTAAAACGATTAAAAAACCAATGGTGATCCACCCGATCATAAAGAGCGAGAATGCCCATAAAGAGACGGGGATTAAAAAGCGGTATTTGGACAAAGCAATGACATTAATGCGCAAAGTGGCCGACCATGATATCTGAATTAAGAAGAATCCTGAATAAAAATGTAGCATTATTGCGGCGCATTGCTTAGTATTTAAGTAATGCGTAATAAAAGCGCGCTAAACATCTGTTTTTATGGAGGTTTCTTGAAGTTCTTTCGTCAAAGTGCTACGTCCATTATTGGTTTGGACATCGGTACACACTCGATAAAGCTTGTAGAGTTGGGTGGTAGTCTTGCCAGCCCCAAGGTTATCGCGTGGGGATTGATCAAGACGCCCGCGAATGCGTTCGCTGAAAACGCCATTACCAATGTTGACTTACTCGCAGACGCAGTGCGCAACCTTATGGTGCAGGCTGGCGCGAGCAGTCAAACTGCGGCGGTGGCTATATCCTCCTCTCACGCAATCACCAAAATTATTGGTATGCCAGCGGATATCAGCGAGCTGGAATTGGAAGAGCAGGTGAATATTGAAGCCCTGCACTTTGTGCCTTATCCAATTGACGAAGTAAATATCGACTTCGAAGTCATCGGTCGATCCGCGAGTAATGAACGAGAAAACGACGTTTTGTTGGTGGCATGCCGGCGCACGATCGTGGATGAATATATCGATTTGGTCGAAGCGGCCGATTTACAGCTTAAGTATGTCGATATCGACACTTATGCTTTGGAGCGCGTTTGTCGCGGGCAAAAGCGCTTAACAGGCGAAGCTGAAGGGCCCATAGCCGTGTTTGATATTGGCACCAATACCAGTCACTTAATGTTGCTTGATAAGCAGCGCGTTATCTATTCCAGACATCAGAACTTTGGCGGCAGTCAGCTGATAAAGCAAATACGCAAAGAATATGGTGTGAGCGCGGAAGAGGCCGAAGGTATCCTTAACTCCGCGCAACTGCCGGCGGACTTTATTGCGGCCGTACAAGAGCCGTTTGCCGAGCAGTTGCAACAAGAGATTAGTCGTGCCTTGCAGTTTTTCTATTCCTCGAGTCCACATTCAAGCATCGATAATTTGGTGTTATCAGGAGGTTGCGCGTCGCTCGAAGGGGTCGCGGGCGACCTTGAGATGAAGTTACGCACTAAAGTGAGTGTGTTAAATCCATTTGCGAGCGCCCGCGTAATGTCAAGCCGCGGTGCTGTAGCACGTCACTCGTCATCCATGGCTACGGCGTATGGTTTAGCCCTTAGAGGTTTAAGCTAATGGCCAATATCAATTTACTACCATGGCGTGAGGAGCAACGTAGAGAGCGCAATCGTGCGACTCTAATGAGTTGCATTGCCATGTGGGCTGGGGCCGTGTTCTTGGTGTTTCTGGGCAATGCGGTAATGAATATGCGCATTGATTATCAGGAAAGTCGCAATAATTTCCTAAAGTCTGAAATCACCAGTCTGGCTGTAGTGATTCAAGAAATTGAAGACTTGAAAGATAAACGCGATGCGCTTATTGAGCGTATGGACGTAATTCAAACGTTGCAAGAAAACCGCGCGCAAATTGTGCACGTATTTGATGATCTCGTGAGTAAGCTACCTAAAGGGGTTTATTACGAGAGTATAGACAAGAACGATGATCGCCTACTTATTGATGGCCGGGCTCAGTCAAATGGCCGCGTGTCGGCTCTAATGCGTAATCTTGACGCATCTGATTGGTTCAGCAATCCAGATTTGAAAGTGGTTGATTTGGTTGATCGAAACGGGGCCTCTGTTTCGGAGTTTGATATCGAAGTGAAAGAATCGAGATCAACAGCCGAAGAGGATGGGGTAGAAACCATTAGATAAGCGTTAGGCCTACAGACTGGCCGCGCCACAAATACGATGACTCTACTTGAAGAACTAAACAGTCTAGATATCAATGACATCGGCGGATGGAGCCGGCGGGTCAAATTGTTTATGGCTGGCCTGTTGTGCTTGGTGATTTTATTGCTAGGTTATTATTTTGTGATCCAGCACAAATTTGCCCAACTTGAAACCGTGCGTGTAGAAGAGCAAAAACTCAGAGATGAGTTTCTGGAAAAGAAAGCACTCGCGATAAATCTCGACGCCTACAAACAACAAATGGTGCAGGCTGAGCAAACGTTTGGCTTATTGCTCAAGCAATTACCCAACGAAAGTGAAGTGCCTGATCTTTTGGTCGACATGACTCAAGTAGGCTTGTCGCGCGGGTTGCAGTTCGAGCAATTCAAACTTGGTGACACGTTTGCGAAGGATTTTTATGCCGAAAAGCTCGTGAATATCCGCGCCAGCGGTAGCTATCATCAAATTGCTGGTTTTGTGAGTGATATTGCTGCGTTGCCGCGAATTATTAATGTTGCCAGTTTTAGGCTGAGCCGCGCCCAAGAAGAGAGCAATATATTGACTTTGGATGCGGTAACTAAGACTTATCATTATTTGGACGAAAGCTATGTGGCTCCTGCAGAACCCGAGTAAGCTAGCGCAGCACCTAGTGTTGCTAAGTGTCGCCCTGGCTTTGGTGGCTTGTGGTGATTCGCGCATGAGCGACCTGCGAGAGTTTGTTGATACGGCGTATGCGGACCGCAAGCCTGAGATCGAACCGTTACCTGAAATGAAGCCCTTTCAGGCCTACGAGTATGCTGCGTTTAATCTAGATGATCCGTTTAATATTGGCAATGTGATCGTAGAACGAGGCGCCGCTGATGGTTCGGGCTTGAGGCCAGACGAAGCCCGTCCGCGCGAACCGCTGGAGTTTTTCCCATTAGATGCTTTACGCATGATGGGAACATTGGAACGCGATGCCAAGCCTTGGGTCATTATGCAGACTTCGCAGGGTACTGCGCACTATTTGGAAATTGGGAACTATATGGGGCAAAACGAAGGCCGTATAAAGGAAATAGACATTGCACGCCAAACGGTGGTGTTAACCGAAACTTTTCTGAATACGAATGGTCAGTGGGAAACCAGAGACGTTGAACTTACGACAGAAGAATAGGACTAAGTCCGGAAGAATCCCTATGTTAAGCGAACAGGCAAACACACAAAAAACAGCGCAATCGCGTGCTTCGAGCGTAAGCCAAGTGGGTGCAAGATCGTTGTTGCACAGCAAGTTGGGCGATCGTTTAGTGCTACTAAGCGCTCTAAGAAAAAGCTTCACAGTGGCCGCACTCATGCTGTTGGTGGGTTTAAACAACAGCGAATTGGCCATTGCGCAATCGCCAACGGTGCTCAAGGACATTGTTTTCAGTCGCTTAGTGGGAGAGAGTGTGCATATTAATTTTGTGACGGACGGCACAGTGAATGAGCCAGGGAGTTTCGTGACCGATCAACCAGCTCGTATCGCGCTGGATTTTTTTGGTGTAAGTTCGGAGTTGGCGCAGCGTAAGCTCGACATTAAAACAGGCAAAGTTGAGAGCATAACGACCGTGCAAGCGGGCGATCGAACGCGAGTGGTGATCAACCTTTATGATACGGCTCGTTATGAGTTGTTGCCGGCCTCGAATGGCTATTCCATTACGGTTTTCAATAGTGAAATCGACAATAGCGCCATCGTACAGCCCAAGCCGTTTGCGGCGCGGCCCGAAGTGGCTACCACGCAGGCCGTGCAAAATATCGATTTTCGTCGTTCTGAGGCTGGAGGTGGCAAATTAGTCGTCGACCTCAATGACCCTGGTGTGACGGTGGATACGCGTGAAAGCGACGGCGAGATTATTGTAGATTTGCTTGGAGTAGCGCTACCGAGTTCGCTTGAGAGACGCTTGGATGTGGTGGATTTTGCCACGCCGGTACAAACCGTAGACGCGTTTCAAAATGGCGATAACGTGCGAATTGTGGTGGTTCCGCAGGGCAAGTATCAGCACTTGTCCTTTCAAACCGGCAATCGTTTTAATTTAATTGTTGATCCCATTGTCGAGACAGACGCTGATCGCGAACGTCTCGCGCAAGAAGAGCTGGGTTTTGCGGGTGAACGTTTGTCTATCAACTTGCAGAAGATTGATGTACGCAGCGCGCTTGCTGTTATTGCAGACTTCACGGGGATTAATTTTGTAACGAGCGATTCGGTACAAGGCGAAATCTCGGTCAACTTAAAGGATGTGCCCTGGGATCAAGCCTTAGATGTGATCATGCGTAGCAAGGGATTGTCTAAGCGGCAAACGGGCAACGTAATTTGGGTTGCACCCACTAAAGAGATCCAGGAGTTTGAGGAAGAAGAGCTTAAGGCGAATGCCATTGCGGCCGAGTTTGCCCCGTTAACTTCTGAAATGATTAAAATTAGCTATGCCAAAGCCGAAGAGCTGGCTGAAGTGATTAAAAGCGTTGGATCAAATGAAGCCAGTGCGGATGGTGCGCAAGGGGACCCAAATCGGCAGTTCGTTGGTGAGTCATCCAGCAGTAGCAGTTTATCGGGTGGTATGGGCTTTGGAGCGGGGGGCGTTTCGACTAGCAATTCGTTGCTAACACCACGCGGTAGCGTAACGGCGGATGCGCGTACCAATACTTTGCTTATCCAAGATGTGGCGGAAAAGATTCGTGAAATTAGATTATTAGTTGAGCAGCTGGATAAACCCGTGCGGCAGGTCCTAATTGAGACTCGTATTGTTGAAGCAACGGATACCTTTAGTCGCGAACTCGGTGCGCGCCTAGGCTTTCAAAGAATTACCGATGCAGCGCGTTTTCCAGGCAGTAATGGCAGTGATATTGGCGAGTTTGTGAGTAGTGGTACCACTGAGGGCTTGACGGTAATCCAAAACTCTCAGCTTGACGATGAGCCGGGTCTACTGTTTGATAATTCGCGCGGGACACCTGGTGGGCTTGCGGTTGATTTGGGTGCCAATGGTATTGGCCAGAATCAAGCTGCGTCGTATGCGTTTGACATTTTCAAAGCAGGTGTGGGCTATGCGCACCTCATTACGCTTGAATTGTCCGCGTTGCAGGCCGATGGTCGTGGTAAGGTAGTGGCTTCGCCGCGGCTGATCACAGCTAATCAGAAAGAGGCTTCAATTCGTCAAGGTGAAGAGCGTGTATTCGAACTTGAGGGCTCGCAAGTTGCAGGTATTGAGACTAAAGAGGCGGTACTTAAGTTGGTGGTTACGCCGCAAATTACGCCTGATGATCGAGTCATTATGGACGTGCAGGTTAATCAAGATACATTTATTCCGGGTACGGCAGGCAATCTGAGCATTAAAGAAGTTAAGACCCAAGTACTAGCCGATAATGGCGAGACCATTATTATTGGTGGAATCTATCAAGAAGAGAATCAATACTCAGAAACAAAGGTTCCCTTCCTTGGTGATATTCCGGTTTTAGGTAATCTGTTTAAAAAGAAGTCTAAAACCGACAACCGCATCGAGTTGTTAATATTTTTAACGCCCAAGATTATTAGCCCGAAGTTAGATTTAGGATGATCACCGTTATTGATGGGTGATGGTTTAGCCGCGCCGTTCGGTGCGGCGGCCAAACACTTTATTTTGACTCATTAAGCAGTACATTCCTCGCTCGCGCCGCCAATGGGTATGCGGCGCACAGCCATTACACTTAAAAAAAATGCAAAATATAATTTTGATCGGCCCTATGGGGTCTGGCAAGACTACGGTGGGTCGCCAATTGGCGAAACGCACCCGCATGGAATTCGTGGATTCAGATCACATGATTGAAGAACGCTGCGGCGTGTCTATTTCCACTATTTTTGACATCGAAGGAGAAGAGGGTTTTCGTAAGCGCGAAACCAAAATGTTGACCGAGTTATGTCAGCTCAGCGGTATCGTGTTAGCAACAGGAGGTGGTGCGATCACATCAGAAGAAAACCGCATTCTATTGCGTAAAAGCGGTTATGTGGTCTACCTTAAGACGTCTATAGATACGCAACTCGCGCGCACCCAAAAAAATCAGAATCGGCCTTTGTTAGAAAACGTCGACCCCGAGCAAAAATTAACTGAACTTATGGATGAGCGCGGCGAGTTATATGAGCAGGAAGCTGACCTTATCGTTACCTCAGGACAAAGAATAGTCTCGAAAGTGGTTGACGAGATCATGTCTCATTTAGACGCTTAAAGGTTTATAGCGGTTCAGGCGGGTGATTGAAGGTCCTACCCCACCTGCCTGTTGCTTTTAGCCGCGCCCAAGTCGAAAGTTAGTCGAAAGTTAGTCGCGAGCTGGCCAGCGATATTGATTGCGACTATTTACTATATCATCCATGCGTGGGTTGCTCCGCAGAGCGAGTAAAATAGGGCTTCTGTCCCGAATTTGCTTGATGCTCGTGTGCTAATCGCTACCGTGAGCTAATGACTCAATCAGCGTAAACGCCTATAATTCACAGCCTACTTGCGGTATTCGAGAGTCCAGTGAGCAACTGCTAACTCGATACTAACGCTCAGCAACGAAGCGAGAGCGCCTAGACCCGCCGTCAGCAGGAATCTACACGGAAGTTTTTGCTGCGCGCGATGAAAGTCATCGTGCTCTAAGATCAATTTAATCTAAACGGGGTCCAAGCGTGAAACACTTGTATCACTCATCTGAGGGCTTGTATCGCCCTGAGTTTGAAAAAGATAACTGCGGGTTCGGCCTGATTGCCAACATGGATGGCAAGCCTAGCCATTGGCTTATTCAAACGGCCATTGGTGCTTTAGCCCGTTTGACGCATCGCGGCGCGGTAGCCGCCGATGGTAAAACGGGTGACGGTTGCGGTGTGCTTATGGCGATGCCTGATACGTTTATGCGTGAACTCGCAGCCCAAGCAAAGATAACGCTTAACGGTCACTTTGCTACCGGACTCGTTTTTAGTGATGCGAACAACCGATTTGCTGACCTAATTCATTCACGCTTTGCGCAAGAGTGCGAAGCGCATGGTTTGCAACTCGCGGGTTGGCGGTCGGTGCCGCTCGACGAGCAAGCTTTAGGGCAGCAAGCTAAAGCTTCCTTGCCGCATATTGAACAAGTTTACATTTGCCAAGGCAGCGAGATGACGCAAGAGGCCTTCGAACGTCAAGTGTTTCTTGTACGTCGTTGCGTTGAGAAGTCGCTCGAATCAATCGATTCACAATTTTATGTCCCAAGCCTGTCGAGTAGAGTCATGCTCTATAAAGGCTTGGTTATGCCTGCTTATTTGCCCGTATTTTATCAAGATCTAAACAATGAACGCATGGAGTCATCTCTGTGTTTGTTCCATCAGCGGTTCTCCACGAACACCTTGCCGCAATGGCGGCTTGCGCAACCTTTTAGATTTTTAGCGCATAACGGCGAAATAAATACTATTCGCGGTAATCGAAACTGGTCTCTTGCGCGTGGCAGTAAATTGGTTTCTGAAGAACTTCCCAATTTACATGAGGCTTACCCATTTGTATCAACCGATGGGTCAGATTCGATGAGCTTGGACAACATGCTTGAAGTGTATTTGATGGGCGGCATGGACATTTTCAAAGCCACGCAAACATTGGTGCCCCCAGCTTGGCAAAATGCTGACTTTATCGATCCAGATTTAAAAGCGTTTTACCGATTTCAGGCGATTAATACCGAACCCTGGGATGGTCCTGCGGGGCTGGTGATGACTGATGGTCGTTACGCCTGTTGCGCGCTGGATCGAAATGGGTTGCGCCCTGCCCGCTTTGTGATTACGAAGGATCGTATTATTACGTTGGCATCCGAAGTGGGCGTGTACGAATATCTCGAAGCCGATGTTGTAGAAAAGGGGCGCTTAGGGCCTGGACAAATGCTGGCGGTGGATACGCATACCGGTAAGATAATTTCTACCGATGACATACATCAACAGGTAAAGAGTCAATATCCATATAAGGAGTGGCTGCGGAATAATATTATTCGGCTTAAATCTGATATCACCATCGACGAAACCACCGTCACTTTAAATGCTGCGTCACTGAAGATATATCAAAAGATGTTTCAAGTATGTAGTGAGGAACGGACCGATATTATTCGGGTGCTAGCTGAATCAGCACAAGAGGCAACCGGCTCGATGGGTGACGACACGCCGATGGCCGTGTTGTCTGAACGCCAACGTATGCTCAGCGATTATTTTCGCCAACAGTTTGCGCAAGTTACCAATCCGCCCATCGACCCTTTGCGCGAACAAATCGTTATGTCGTTGGAAACCTATTTCGGCACCGAAAGCAGTTTGTTCTCGCCAAAGGAGCGTATGGCGAAAGCCATCGTTGTGGATTCGCCAGTCTTAGCTACTTCAAAGCTCACGCGTTTGCTAGGCACCCAAGATCCAGATTTTGCGCATCATAGAATAGATCTCACGTTTAGCGAGGATCAGAGTCTCGAGCAACGGCTCAAAGAAATTTGTGACGAGGCCTCAGCCGCCGTTGCCCAAGGTGCTCGAATTATTGTGTTATCGGATCGCGATATTGCCAAGCATATTATGCCCGTGCCGGCGTTGCTCGCGACTGGCGCCGTGCATCACCGTTTGACGAAGGATGGTCAGCGCTGTAACGCCAATATTGTCGTGGACACGGGAGTTGCCCGAGATCCCCATCAATTTGCCGTGTTAATTGGCTTTGGTGCAACCGCCGTACACCCTTACCTCGCCTACGAGACTATTCGCGAAATGTACAACGAGGGCGGCATGAAAGGCGACCTCAACCATCTATTGCGCTCGTACCGTAAAGGGATTAACAAAGGCTTGTACAAAATCATTTCTAAAATGGGCATTTCCACGATACACAGTTATCGTGGTGCGCAACTCTTCGAAGCCATTGGCTTGTCGAGTGACGTGATCGAGCTTTGTTTTAAAGGGACAACGAGTCGAGTAGAAGGGGCGAGTTTTTCAGACTTCGAGAACGATCAGCGAATCTTGCTTAAAAAGGCATGGAACTCACAAGAAGTCATCGATCAAGGTGGCCTGCTGAAGTTTGTGCATGGCGGTGAGTATCATGCCTACAACCCCGATGTGGTCAGCACCTTACACGAGGCGGTAAAAAGCAACGATTACGCGGTTTACCGCAAATATGCTGATACGGTAAATCACCGCAAGCCAATGGTACTGCGCGATCTTATGCAGATCAAAAGTACCATCGAACCTGTCGTATTAGATGCGGTTGAGCCTTGGCAAGATATTGTGCTGCGCTTTGATAGCGCTGGCATGTCCTTAGGCGCGTTGTCGCCCGAGGCGCATGAGTCGTTAGCCGAGGCGATGAATAGTTTGGGTGGACGCTCAAATTCTGGCGAAGGCGGTGAAGATGCGGCGCGTTATGGCACTGCCAAGATGTCGAAAATAAAGCAGGTTGCATCAGGACGCTTTGGTGTAACGCCGCACTATTTAGTCAATGCCGAAGTCTTGCAGATCAAGATTGCACAGGGTGCCAAACCTGGCGAGGGCGGGCAATTACCCGGTCATAAAGTTAATGCTCTGATCGCGCGGTTACGTCACTCTAGGCCCGGGGTCGCGCTTATTTCGCCGCCGCCCCATCATGATATTTACTCAATCGAAGATCTTGCTCAACTAATCTTTGATTTAAAGCAAGTAAATCCGAGCGCCTTAGTGTCAGTAAAACTCGTAGCCGAAGCTGGCGTAGGCACGATTGCCGCGGGTGTTGCTAAAGCATATGCCGATCTCATCACTATCTCAGGCTATGACGGTGGAACCGGAGCGAGTCCTTTAACGTCGGTTCGCTATGCTGGTTCGCCGTGGGAATTGGGTCTTACGGAGGCGCATCAAACCTTACGCGCGAACGATCTGCGCGACAAAGTTCGCTTACAGACTGACGGTGGACTTAAAACAGGTTTAGATGTTGTGAAGGCCGCTATCTTAGGCGCTGAGAGTTTTGGTTTTGGTACTGGACCGATGGTGGCTCTGGGGTGTAAGTATTTGCGCATTTGCCATTTAAATAATTGTGCAACGGGCGTGGCCACGCAACACAATGTGCTGCGGCAGAAACACTATGTTGGTACGGTTGAGCGCGCGGCCAACTACTTTAAGTTTATTGCCATGGAAACACGCGAGTGGATGGCTAAGCTCGGTGTGACGCACTTAACTGATCTTATTGGACGCACTGACTTGCTCGAAGCTATCGAGGTACCACGCCTAAACAGCGGGGATTGGACCTGTCTCTGATTCTGTCGGATGGCGGTGTCGATAAGGCCAAACCGCAGTTTTGCGAGCAACCTAAAAATGAGCCGTTTGACAAGGGTGAGCTTGCCGAGCAAATGGTGGCAGACATGCAAGAGGCCATTACGCAAAAGTTAGGTGGACGTTTCCACTATCAAATAAAAAATGTGAATCGGTCGATTGGTGCGCGTTTATCAGGCGAAATCGCCAAGCAACACGGACATGAAGGTTTGGCGGATGCCCCGATTACCGTTGATTTGATCGGTACGGCAGGGCAAAGCTTTGGAGTATGGAATGCTAACGGCCTGAATATGAATCTAGAGGGCGATGCTAATGACTATGTAGCCAAAGGCATGTCAGGTGGTCGTATCGCCATATATCCGCATGCTGACAGCCGCATTGTTGCAGCCCAGTCGAGCATTGTGGGCAATACCTGTTTGTACGGCGCTACGGGCGGTGAATTGTTTATTGCGGGTCGCGCAGGGGAACGCTTTGCGGTTCGTAATTCAGGGGCATTCGCCGTTGTTGAGGGCGTAGGCGACCACGGTTGCGAGTACATGACCGGTGGTGCAATTTGTGTGCTCGGAGAGACTGGCGTTAATTTTGGCGCTGGCATGACGGGTGGGGTGGCGTTTGTGCTTGATGAGAGTCGCCGATTTATCGATCGTTATAATCATGAACTGATCGACACGTATCGACTCATGCCTGAAGCGATGGAGTCTTACGCTCAGCTCTTACAGGGTATGGTGGAGAAACACCTCGCCGCCACCCAAAGCGTGCGTGCGCGAGAGATCCTCGACGACTTTACCGACTTTCTCCCCCATTTTTGGATGGTTAAACCTAAAGCGAGTGAGCTCGATACTTTAATTGATTCACTTCTGGCGGCAGCGTAAACAATAATGAGTAATAATTTTCAGTTTCTAGATGTCCCGCGACAAGACCCCAACAAACTCTCGGCACGCGAGCGCGTTGCACAGTTTGCAGAAATTTACGGTGATTACGAACAGGAACAAGCGGCGGCACAAGCTGATCGTTGTTTAGGCTGCGGTAACCCCTATTGCGAATGGAAGTGTCCCGTACACAACTATATCCCTAATTGGTTAAAGCTGATTAGCGAAGGAAATTTATTCGAAGCTGCAGAGCTGTCTCATCGCACTAATTCCTTACCAGAAGTGTGTGGACGAATTTGCCCACAAGATCGCCTATGCGAGGGTGCATGCACCCTCAATGACGGTTTTGGTGCCGTCACGATTGGCTCTATCGAAAAGTACATAACGGATGAAGCGCTCAAGCAAGGGTGGCGCCCTGATATGTCTAAGGTCGTTTGGACTGATCGGCGCGTGGCTATTGTTGGAGCGGGGCCAGCCGGTTTGGCTTGTGCCGATATTTTGGTGCGCAACGGTGTCAAACCTGTGGTGTTTGACCGATATCCAGAGATTGGGGGCCTACTCACATTTGGTATTCCGCCATTTAAGCTTGAGAAGGATGTGGTCAAAACACGACGTCAAATAATGCAGGAAATGGGCGTTGAATTTCGCATGAATGTTGAGATTGGCAAGGATTTGCCGTTTACCTCGTTGCTTGAGGAATTTGACGCTGTTTTTCTTGGCATGGGTACTTACACCTATATGCAAGGCGGATTTGCTGGCGAAGAGTTCGCAGGAGTGTACGAAGCGCTTCCCTATTTGGTTTCAAACGTTAATCGCCTGATGGGATTTGAAAAAGAGCCTAGTGAATTTATTGATATGCGCGGTCAGACGGTAGTCGTGCTCGGCGGTGGTGATACCGCCATGGATTGCGTTCGAACGGCAATCCGTCAGGGCGCCGAACGCGTAATTTGCGCCTACCGCCGTGATCAACAAAATATGCCTGGTTCGATGCGCGAAGTAGCGAATGCTGAAGAAGAGGGCGTGGAGTTTATGTGGAATAAACAGCCCCTAGAGATAATGGGTGACGGCACGCGGGTGTCCGGAGTAAAGCTGGTGACTACACGTCTTGGTGAGCCGGACGAGCGCGGCCGACAGCGTCCTGAAGTTGTGCCCGACTCAGAAGAGATTATTGCGGCTGACCGAGTTGTGATCGCGTTCGGTTTTCGGCCCAGTCCTGCTCATTGGTTTAGCGACTTCGACATCCAAATTAATGACTGGGGTGGGGTGCAAACGAGTACCGATGCGGCGCTTAAGTTTCAAACCACCAACCCCAAGGTATTCGCAGGCGGTGATATGGTTCGCGGTTCGGACTTAGTTGTTACGGCCGTTTTTGAGGGTCGCGAAGCCGCGACTGGAATTTTAAATTATTTGAACGTGTCCTAATAAGTCGACTTTCATTCTGCAGTGACTCTACCAAAAAACGATATTTATCTGCGCGCATTGCGCGGCGAACGCGTCGCACGCACACCTATTTGGGTTATGCGCCAAGCCGGGCGATACCTACCCGACTATCGTGCGACGCGAGCTCGGGCGGGCGATTTTTTAACGCTGTGCAAAACCCCAGAAATGGCATGCGAAGTTACTTTGCAACCTATTGACCAGTTTGGTTTGGATGCGGCTATTTTGTTTTCAGATATTTTGACCATCCCCGATGCAATGGGTTTAGAGCTCGTGTTGGAGGAGGGGGTTGGCCCGGTTTTTCAAAAACCATTGTGCAATGCCGAAGATATTCATCGATTGGGCGTGCCCGACATGCACACGGATTTGGGTTATGTTATGGACGCGGTCGCGCTTATTCGACGTGAACTCGATGACCGTGTCCCATTGATAGGCTTTACTGGTAGTCCTTGGACGCTAGCGAGCTATATGGTGGAGGGCAAGGGGAGTAAGGAGTTTGCCAAAGTAAAAGGTTTGATGTTTGGTGACCCTGAGTTGATGCATAAATTGCTGTCAGTCGTTACTGATTCTGTCATTGCCTACCTGCGTGCGCAAGTGCATGCCGGTGCGCAATCACTGATGGTGTTTGATACCTGGGGCGGCATGCTGTCGACATCTGCTTATCAAACGTTTTCGCTCGCCTATATGCAACGTATTGTGTCGGCTTTAAAGGCTGACCCAGTAAGCCAAGCGGTGCCTATTGTCTTGTTTACAAAAGGCGGCGGGCAATGCCTA